>CBDVBC010000024.1:0-9863 GCA_965372125.1 Candidatus Hermodarchaeota archaeon
GAACCTCAAATCCCAGAACTGCTTCACCAAATGGTCAAGACAGGAAAACTACGCGCAACAATTGACGGTGTAGCGGCTGCACGTGATTCAGATGTTGTAATCATACTTGTACCCCTTCTTGTCGATGAGATGGGTAGAGAAGACTATAGTATAATTCGCAGTGCTACACGACAAGTTGGTAAAGGGCTGAAAGAGGGTCATCTTGTTATCACTTCTACGACCATGCCGCCTGGTGCAACTGCAAAGATAGTTCAACCAGTTTTAGAGGAAGAGAGTGGTCTTGTGGCTGGGAAGGATTTCGGGTTAGCTCACAGTCCTGAAAGGCTAATGGTAGGTCGCGTGATGCGCAACCTCTACAAATTCCCTAAGGTGGTTGGAGGTGTTGATGAAGCCAGTTGCGAAGCTGCTTCAGGTGTGTACAGCGTCTTTGGTGAGGTCCTCCGGACATCTTCACTGATAGCTGCTGAGCTAGCGAAGGTAGTTGAAGGTACCTTCCGCGACCTCAATATCGCATACGCTAATCTTCTCGCTAAGTTATGCGAGTCCCTAGGAGTGGACGCTTGGGAGGTCATACACGCCGCCAACAAGGATACTAGAGAGCATTGCATGATTCACCGCCCAGGCAGTGGTGTTGGGGGTCATTGTATACCGGTTTATCCTTGGTTTCTCATTAACAAGGCGAAGGAACTAGGTGTTGACGCGACTCTCCTCCGTCAAGCTCGTCATATTAATGATACTATGCCACAGCACACTGTAGAACTCGTCATCCGGTGTTTAAACGCTCAAGGCAAACCTGTGAAGGGCTCCCGTATCGGTCTTCTCGGTCTCTCTTTCCGCTCTGACGTTAAGGAAACTCGTTTTGCTTCCAGCTTAGAAATAAGGAATATCCTTCGCGGATATCAGCCTGCAGCAGTCCTAGCTCATGACCCCTATTTTTCTAAAGATGAAATTCGTCAACTAGGTTTCACACCCGCATCTCTAACTGAGATACTAGGGGCTGAATGCATAATTCTAATCGCTGCACACAGAACCTATCGTGAATCCTTGGCTAAGCTGAGAAAAGTAAAGGATCGCCTTATAGACACCACGAATCTACTCTCAGATGCTTCGTGGAAAATTGGGAAGATACCGCTGAAATAGTCTTTCCTGATGTCAATGTTGAACAGGGTATGTTCTTTCACAAACTAGTCAGTTTATTGCAGAATGACTTCAATAAAAAACATAAACTATCGGCTTTTTAAGAAAAAACTGATGTTTCTTTTGCTATTATGGCGGTGCTATAAAAAGGCTCGGAGAACACCTTTCTAGTGAGGTTATTATTCCTTTGACATACGAAGTCAAAAATGCTCCGGGAGGAGCTATCACAAAGCACGCTAACGTTGTAAAGTGTCTCGAGTGTGATTCACGAGATATTGTCCATGATCCGCAACGAGGAGAACTTATCTGTAGTGGTTGTGGCGTGGTTCTCTCTGAAAGTTTGATTGATCATCGTCCAGGAATGCGTGCTTTCACTCCAGAAGAAAAAGCGCGTAGGACTTCAAACGGGCTTCCTCTAACACAGATGCTACCCGATTATGGCCTATCGACTACTGTATCTCATCGAGTTAACGGACCAGGTATATCTGCTGAACGCCAAGGTCGGCTAGAACGTATCATGCGATGGAATTCCCGCTCCTCATGGCGTCGGCGAAACTTCACCATCGCGTTTACAGAAGTTAGGCGATTAGCTGAAAAGATAGGTTTACCAGGTCATATCCGAGAGACTTCAGCCATCTTTTACAGGAAGGCCTACAAAAACGATCTTCTCCGTGGTCACAGTATCAAAGCAATGGTTGCAGCCTGTATATTTGCAGCCTGTAAGACTTGTGGCTTCCCAGTTACCTTAGATAGTGTTCTGAATTCGTCAGAAGAGGAGGAACGAGTCATCAAACGATGCTATGTTCTTCTTGTAAAGACGCTTAATTTGAAGCCTAAAAGACAAAATCTCGCAGAGATTGTTCCTCGCTTCACTAGCATTCTTGGGCTCTCCATTCAGGTCGAACAAAAGGCAAAGAAAATTCTGGCTATGGCAGCAGAGAAACTTCGCACATCAGGAAAAGACCCGAAGGGTTATGTCGCAGCAGCCGTCTATCTCGCAGCAAAGCTTCTCGGAGAACCCCGCTCACAACAGACTGTAGCATCTGCCCTAGGTATCACTGAAGTCACCTTACGTTCCCGCTTCCGAGAAATCGCCAAACTTGTAGAAAGTACGTAATACGAGTCACCACGGCGTTTTCGGAGTAAGCCTTATAGGCGTCTTGAAGACTCCGAGAACACCATAAGCCCTGCTCTGTGGCTGGTGATGAATTGGAGTATCCAGAGTCGCCGTTATCTCAGCTAGATTCGCTTCTTAATCCCCGCTCGGTAGCTGTGATTGGGGCTTCGGACAAGACAGGCAGAATCGGCTTTGTAGTAGTAAACAGTTTGGTGCAGGGAGGGTTTTCAGGCCCCATTTTTCCAGTAAATCCTCGGCTAACCCGCTTGTTAGATATGCCTGCTTTTCCATCTATCGAAGCTATTCCTAGTGAAGTGGACTTGGCAATTATTGTCCTTCGAAAGGAACTAGTATTGAAGGCGATGGATGACTGTGGGCGAAAGGGTGTCCGGGCAGTGATAGTGATGAGTTCAGGATTCAGTGAACTCGGTGATGAAAAGGCAGAAGAGGCTCTAACTGCCAAAGCTCGCCAGTACGGAATGCGGTTCCTGGGCCCTAATTGTGCTGGGTATGCTGCACCTTGGGAACGTGTTTATGCAAGCTTCGAAAACCGTGTTCAAAAGGGAAATCTCGGTTTCATCTCACAGAGCGGTGCTATGTGTGCGGTGTTTCTCGCCCTTGCACGTGCTGAAGGATTGGGGCTGAGTATGTTCGTTAGCTATGGTAATGCCGCAGATGTTGGTCCAGATGAATTGCTCAAATACCTCAATAAACATGAGCCCAGTCATCTGATCGTAGGTTATCTTGAGGGGCTTGTTGCTCGACAAGCTCGACGTTTCCTCTCCGCAGCTCGCTCAATTACCCTCACAAACCCATACTAGTGCTGAAACCTGGAAATACTAGAGCGGGAACACGTGCAATTGCTAGTCATACAGGCGCTTTAGCCGGTAAACAAGCAATCTATTCTGGGGCGTTTCGCCAAGCCGGCATCCTTCAAGCACACACATTGTACGAGTTTATTGATGCCTGCAAGGCACTAACTACCCTACCTTTACCTGCTGGTGACAGAGTAGCTATCATGACGAATAGTGGTGGGCCAGGTGTGTTAGCTGTTGATGCATGCGCTCGTGCTGGTCTGACGGTCCCCAGTTTTGATTCTGAATTCATGCAGCATTTCAGTAATATTCTACCACCCTCCTGCTCGGTGGATAATCCAGTGGATGTGGGACCTGAAGGTAATGAAGGAACCTATCAGCAAATAGTGAAGCTCTTGCTCTCAGGTAAGGCTGTAGATATCGTGCTCGTGATTTGTGTTCCCCCAGCTTTCAGCGATATCCGTGCAATCACAAAAGCAGTTATCGCGGCAAAACGAACCTGCAATTCAAAACCGCTCGCCACTTGCTGGATGGCAGGAGATATCGTTGCAGAGAGCCTACCCCTGCTTAGAAAGGCGGCAATCCCTAACTTCCCAACTCCACAACGGGCGGCTACAGCTCTCTCCTTCCTAGTTCAGCGTGCAAGATGGCTCAGAAACCAATCCCAGATGGAAAGCTAACAATCGAGTGGTAGTTGAGAAGCCCACAAGACTAAAGAGATGTACGGCAGTCGAAATGCTGGAGTGATACTGACTTGCGCGTCGCAGTACTGGATCCGAAATCCTGCAATCCTCCCAAATGCGGAAAGGAATGCCGCCGCTTCTGCCCGCCAGTCCGAATGGGGGAGGACGCAGTGGTCTTCGAGAAGGAGGACGGTCAACCACGCATAGTAGAGCTACTGTGCACGGGTTGTGGCATATGCACGCGGAAATGTCCATTTGGGGCCATTAGCATCGTTAATATCGCAGACGAACTGGAGAAGGACACCTCACATCGCTATGGACCCAATAGTTTCAAGCTTTTCAGGTTACCAATTCCGGCACCAGGTACAGTAACAGGACTTGTTGGCGCCAATGGTACAGGTAAATCTACTGCGCTCAAAATCCTTGCCTTACAACTGAAGCCGAATCTGGGTGAATTCGAGGAGCCGCCAGAGTGGCCGGAAATCATTCGTCATTACCGTGGCTCTGGTCTTCAACCCTACTTCGAGAAGGTAGCCCGGGGTGAACTGAAGATTGCTTACAAGCCGCAGAGTATTGCCGCCATTCCAGAAACCTACAAAGGCTCAGTGGAACAACTACTCACCGCCACTGATGAGAGAGGAATTCTTCCAGAGATTGTGGAACAGTTGGAGCTGCAAGGTGTGTTGCAGCGAGATATCAAGGTTCTCAGTGGAGGTGAGCTTCAACGAGTAGCCATCGCTGCCGTTATTGCTCGTGAAGCTGATGTATACCTAATCGATGAACCAACCTCGTATCTAGACGTTTATCAGCGAATTCGAACAGCACGAGCTATACGCTCCCTAGCTACCGAAGGAAAAACTGTTATCAGCGTCGTCCACGACCTAGCGGTAGCTGACTACATCTCAGATTATGTTTGCATATTTTACGGCAAGGCAGGCGTTTACGGTATCGTATCGCACCCACACGGCGTAAGAGAAGGTATCAACATTTACCTAAACGGATACTTACCTGATAGTAATGTTAGATTCCGTGATGAAGAAATCAGGTTTTCAACAAGACCGCCCACAGCAGATTATTGGGATAATGTTGAGGTGCTTCTAGAATACGAGGCGATGACTAAACGGTTTGAGGACTTCAAACTTACCATTGAACCAGGCCAAATACACCGGGGCGAAGTAGTTGGCATTCTCGGAGCAAATGGGATCGGTAAAACTACCTTTGTTCGAATACTTGCAAAAGAAATCAATCCTGATGATGGTAAACTCCCCGAGACTGATATTAAAGTCAGCTACAAACCTCAATACATCAAGGCTGAAAATGCTGTTAGTGTGATTGAAGCACTCCAAGCTGCAGGTGGTGCTGTAGTACTTACCAGTGTTTTCAAATCCGATGTTCTTCGTCCCCTCGCACTCACCGAGATGGAGGATAGGCAACTCACGGAGTTAAGCGGTGGCGAACTTCAGCGAGTCGCTATCGCAGCATGTCTTGCACGTAAAGCCGATATCTATCTCATTGACGAACCATCTGCCTTCCTAGATATCGAACAACGCCTTGCCGCAGCAAAGGTCATTCGTCACCGAGTTCATGACCTGGGCAAAGCTGCCCTAGTAGTCGAACACGATATGGTTTCAATATCTGCATTCGCGGATACTATTGGTGTATTTAGTGGAGAACCAGGTATTGAAGGGACAAGCCACTCACCGGTCGATATCAGAAATGGTATGAACTCGTTTCTTAGGGAAATGAAGGTTACATTCCGCCGCGATCATGCTACTGGACGACCAAGGGTGAATAAACTTGGTTCTCGCCTTGATCGAGAGCAGAAACAGCGTGGCGAATATTATTACATTAGCACCAGCACAGAATAGATATCGACTAAGGAACCAGCTATTATTCTGTTATCAAAGTCATATTAGTGAGCCGAAGCGACCTGTGTGGGCTGGTAACAGTTTCACAATGTTGCAGCCTTTAGAGACGCCAAGGGATCGAGCAACAGGCTCACACTTTGTTCGGAGCAGGTGTGCAGTTGGCCTAGGTACGGAAAACTCAGGTAATGTCTCCCAATGCCCCATTCCCTTTGCGACGATAAGGTCAACCTCGTTGAATAGACTCAGGAAGCTCTTGGAGCACCATCGGGGAATTACCCCAACGGCACCACCGCCGGTAGTGACTACTTTTGAAAATTCCTCTAACCGTGCTGCAGAAGCGTCTTCTAGGGTAGCGTCATTCAAAACTGGGGCACCTTTCACAGCAACGGTGACCCTTATCCCTAGCTCGGATAGTATCTTCAGTAAGGGACGGTCAAAGACGACTTCGCCGGCGTTATCTGTTAAAAAGAGAACCGATTTGGTATTTTGCAGAAGGCGCCAGATTTGGTCGTGTTCATCAATAGCCATTTCCTCTTGCGCACGAGTGACCATAGTTTCAAGTTCGCTCCATGGTACTTCATGACCTGACACACCATACTCTATAACATTCCCCAATGAGGCTGCAAGACATGCACGCTGGAACTGCACTTCAAGAGTCTTCGCAGTCTCGACAAAGCCTTCAATTCTAGGAAGCAACCGAAGTGCTGCTTCATTGGATTCCCGCTTCAGAATTAAATAGGGATCAGGGCAGCCAGTCATTTTTTGTACTGTTTGGTCTCTAATAGTTCCAACGTAGGCCGGTATCCTTTCAACGCCCTTTCCTCTTGTCAGCGCGGAATGCATACCTTTCACCAACTCCGACATTACAAGAAGTTGCAGAGAAAGATCTGAGGTTGCTAGTTGCGCCTCCTCGAAGCCACGATGCAGAAGACAGCTCACGCACTGACTATTCATTTGCACAATCCAATACCTCCACAGTAAGAAAGAAAATTACAAGCCCAGTTTCCTATAAGCCTTTTACTCAAACTACCCAAGACTCGAACAGTACTCAAGCAAAAAAGGAATATAGTGGCGGGCCCGCCGCGGCTTGAACGCGGGTTCTCCAGGTTCGGAGCCTGGCGCCGTATCCACTTGGCCACGGGCCCAAATTATTGGAGGATGAGATTTAACGAGTCAACATTTAAGGGCTTTGAGTGCAGTAGCGCTGAAGGTGGCATAGTAGATAGAAATTTTAATGTCTCTCAGAATTGGGGATTCGGAGATTCTGCGATGAGGCTGAGCCGAGTTAAGCGTATTATGACACGCGAGGAGGTTAAAGGGATTCTCCTCTTTAACCCCTTTAATATCAGATATTTGACAGGACACAAGCCAACGGAAGGGCTTGGCTCCTCTGTTGTGATTCTTACGCAGGATGAGGCTCCTTGGCTGATTGTTCCACAGCTCGAATTGGAGCTAGCCAAGTCTTCTTGGATTCAAAATATCCGAACCTACTATTCCAACCCTCCCTCATCTAGTGATGTTGATTCACCTACATTGGAGGATTGTATCCGTGAAGTTGTTAAAAGCCTTAACCTTACTTCACATGTTATGGGTGTCGAACTTGACTTTATTACCGCAAGGTGGTTTGAGGAGTTAAAGCGTTTTTTCCCTGATGCGGGTTTCAAGGATATCTCTTCTGTGATGACGGAGCTACGTATGGTTAAAGATGAAGCAGAGATTGAACGTTTGAAGGTAGCCCTCAAGATTGCAGAGTGTGGTATTCGTACAGCTATTGAAGTTATTCAACCAGGTATCACGGAAATAGAAGTAGCTGCTGAAGTTGAACATACCTTACGAAAAGCTGGAGCGATGGGAACTGGATATCCCACGGTTATTGCCTCAGGTCCGCATACTAAAAGCCCCTATGCTAAGGCAAGCACTCGCGAGATTCGTGCTGCCGAGTTCGTAGTTATCGCAATATCGGCTATCTACCAAGAATATTGCTCTGATGTGGCACGTACAGTAATTACTGGAAAGCCAACCAAAAGTCAACACGAACTCTTTGAATGCGCGCGTAATAGCATAGAGGCGGCTATTGACCAACTAACCCCTGGGATTAACTGCCGTGACATTGCCCTCTCAGTGTACAGTAATGTCGAGGAACAAGGTTACGCCGCAAACCTCTTTGGAACTCTAGGTCACAACATTGGACTCCAGCCAAGGGAGCCGCCCCTGTTTACCTTCGATAATGATAAACCAATTATTCCAGGGCAAGTATTTTGCATTGAAGCAGGCCTTCATCTCTCTAAAGTGGGTGGCGTTTATCTAAGTGCTACAGTATGTCACCAGAGGGACGGTAGCTTTACACTACTCAATGAGGTTCCACTAACCACGGTTTAACATTAGAAGTTATCATTGGATAGATGATTCTTTCTCTTCTAGGGGCTGAGAAAACATTTTTACTACCACCGGACTATAATTCCCTACCCTTGGTTTGTCTTCTGAGGAAGGTTAAGCTATAGATGTCATTCGAGAAACAGGTTCGCGCACATAAACAGGTCTTGGAGACCCTCCTTTCAGAGTGTAAGTCTACCTTAGAGCGGCCCCCAAACGTCGTTGCACAAAACAAGATTGTTGTTCTATCAGCCATCATCGAGAAAGCCACAATAATATGTGACGAGGCCCTCCGAGCTGCCCAACTACCCACACCAGAAGTTGAAGCAATACTCGAGCAGTACGCTGTTCGTTCTGCTCAATATGGAACAAACCCAGTATTAGATGAGGTAGATGCGATGCGCGCCGAAATCGAACGGCTCACAAGAGCGGTCGATGTGTTACAAGCAATGCGTAAAAGGCGGGAATTGTCTCATCGACTGGTCGGCTTCGATCCACGTCTTATGGGGCCATGGGCTCGGTGGATCCGCACTCTCGAGCAGTACAAGATTAACCAAAATCTTTCCGATAAGCACCGGGAAGGTCTGCTCTCCGAGATTGACAATTGGCGCAGTATCTTGGCTCAGGAAGCATAGCTGCGAGACAATAGCTGGATTATACCTTCGTTGACTCGCACATTGTCAGATATCCTGCCATTTCAGCTGGCGGGCTTGAGAACAAGAAGCTCCAAGGTTTGCTTGATGCTTCGCGACAAGAAGCAAAGTCTTAAAAAGCGACCACCCCGAACTTCTCGCTGCTAAACACATTGGGCCCGTAGCCGAGAACGCAGCAAGCTTCGGAAATGGATTAGGCGCCAGATTGCGGATCTGGAGATCCGGGGTTCAATTCCCCGCGGGCCCGCCATCTTGGTATTTGCGCTTTAGGAGAAAATTTCCTGCTAGCTCTTCGGTGAAATGCAAACAAGTTTTGTCATTCTCAATAATTCCGCCTTAGTTTCCATGGAAACTTTTATCCTTAATAGCGCATGAAATTGGAGATTAACTCATAATACAATGTGGCGCAAATAATGGCAAAGTATCTGGTTATTGATTCACAGGGTCACGAGCACGACCTCGACTTGGACGACATAGATAGTTGTGAGCCTCTGAAAGGTGAATTGCGTACATTCGTTGAAGTTGAGGAGCTAGGTCGGGGTGCGCGTGGCGAGCCCCCCCACATCAAAGTGATGCGTCAGCTAGAACTATTAGATTACGAGCCGGCATCCGATGTGGGGCATTTTCGCTTTTACCCGAAAGGAGCCTTGATTAAGGGGCTGTTAGAGGAGTTTTGTCATAGAGTGGCTGTGGATTTGATTGGCGCCATGCGAATCGAGACGCCACTTATGTATAGGCTTAGCCAAAAGGACATAGCAGAGCAAGCTGCTAAATTCCTTGAAAAGGACTACCGAATCAAGCTAAGTGAAACCAAAGAGCTCCTCCTCAGGTTTGCAGGTGATTTCGGTTTATTCTCAATTATGAAGAATGTGCAAATGTCCCAGCGGCAACTTCCTATCCGAGTATTTGAATTATCTCCCTCCTTCCGGCTAGAGAAACGAGGAGAGTGTGTGGGGCTTCGCAGGCTCCGCGCTTTCACGATGCCGGACATACACTGTTTCTGTCGTGACTATGAACAAGGGAAGGAAGAGTTTGCAGTGATTACGGAGCATTACGATAGGCTAGTCCGGGACTTAGGTATCGACTACGCCCTAGTGTTTCGTATTGTCGAGGAATATTACGAACAAACAAAGGACATGCTTATCCGGCTAGCTAAGACTCTTAAACGCCCAATATTGATCGAGTTCCTTCCAGAAATGGTACACTATTGGAACGTC
>CBDVBC010000025.1:0-9843 GCA_965372125.1 Candidatus Hermodarchaeota archaeon
GGGGAGAATTGCTTCAAAACTCCATTTAAAAACTTCAGCTGGATTTTGCCACGGTATAGGAAGAAGTGGATTTTTAACAGCTCCACAACCTAAAGCACCTGGAGGATCAATATTATATGAAATTTCAAGGTCAGCCGAAGAAGGTGTCGAGTCTGCGGATTCCGATGGTTTCAATCCATTCGATTCCAAGAGCGTCTAGAACTTGCTCAAAGGTACTCTTCACAAGGGCCTTGTATTTTGCAATATCAATATCTTGAATGGATGCATATTCCACGGGCTTGACGCCCTTGGTTGTTTTGACGAAGGAGATGATATCGCCAGCGGAGATATCGCGTCCAGCCTCTTCGAGTTGCCGAGCAGCCTTAACATGCTGAGGAGTAGTCTTTGTATAACTATCAAGGGGCTTGGAAATCTGCATGCGGATAGCCAGCTCTTCCACAGAAAACTCCCGGCGCTCTAGCTTGGCTAGATGTTCCCGTGCTAGTCGAAGAATCTTATCTTTCGCAGTTGTAAAATCACTAGGTGTTTGCACCTGACGGAGGATCTCAACCAGCTGCATGAAAGCCCTCTGAAGAAAGAGCGGCGTATTCCGCTTCTTACCAGTCAACCCCTTGATGTCCACATGCCCAGACTTGGTAACCCCGAGATAGTTCTTCTTCCGGCTGGAGAGAGCAAGATAGCGATACTCCTTTTCAATATCCAGCTCAACACGAAGCTCACGCTCACTATAATCTATCAGTTTACGCAACTGCTCCTTTGTCGGCTTCGCTAAGAACAAACTATCAGTATCTCCATAGAGCACAGTAACCCCCAAACTCTCTGCCTGCTTAATCGTCTCAGAGATAGCATACCGGCCAAGAGCAGTGATTGATTCTGCTGCAGGAGCACAATAGAGAGGAAAATGGGCGGCCCCAATGACGCCATATGAAGCATTGAGAAAAACCTTGAGGGCTTGTTCTACGACGCTGTACCAGCTACGTTGTGAATCTGAGAGGGTTTTGTCTTTTGAGATTGGTTTGAAGTGTCCTACGCGGACATCGCGGATGACTCCGATGATGAGGCTGGTTAGTCCCTTGCGTTTTGTGCAGATCCAATGGGAAGTCTCTGGTACGGTGTTACTGCGGCATTCCGGGTGGATGCATCGCACTGTCTCGTAGCTGATGTTGTAGGCTTTCATAATGCTAGGGTACAATGACGCGAAATCAAGAACTGTTACATCGAAGTGGACGCCTTCTTTGGGTTCGATGACAAGGGCACCCAGGTATTTTCGACCTTTAATCAGGGCTTTGGTTGTGGCTTTGCCTTTGAGGGCTTCGATTTCTTCCTTGTGGGGGATAAGGTAGTTGCGTTGGCGGTGAGCGTAGTAAAGGAGGCTGCGAATCCAATTGGATACTGCTGAACGTGTGAGATCATGCATTCCTTGGTGGGATACTCGCATTAGGAGGAGAACGAGGCTAAGGACTAGGTCGTTGTCGAACTGGGTGAGCTTCATGGTGAGACGGGTGTCCTGCCAGCAGTAATCTGCAAGTATATCAGGCGGGAGGCGGCTGATCAAGTCGGGTAGCTCGCGTTTACCCTCGCCTAGAAGGGCTTGACTGATATCCTCTAGACGAAATTCGCGGTAGCGGTTCCGAAAGGCGTAGATTTGGATTGATCGGTTGCGGAAGAACCGATACAGGTCAATGTGCACACCATATTTTAGGTGGGCTTCGAAATTGCTGCCCAAGCCCTGACGCAAACGGATAGGGATGTCCGATGGTCTGATACCCAGTTTTTTCGCCCGGTTTGCGAGATAACGGAGATCAAAGTTATCTCCGTTAAACGTTAGTAGAATGGGAGTTCGCCAGAGTAGGTGGAAAACAGCCTCAAGGAGATGGCGCTCTTCCTCGAAGTATTGGTGGGCGACTCTTTTAGGTAACTGCGGTTCTTTGGCGTCTTGGTCTGTGTTTCGGTGGAGGACGAATACTATACCGGCTTGGGTGTCATCTGATAGGGCCACTGCGATGACTGGGTGCTCCGCTGTCGCTGGATCAGGAATTCTATCGGCATGAGGGGATTCGACTTCAATATCTAGGGAAATTCGGGGTAAATAGGCGGCAGGCGCTAAGAATAAGGGTAAGTACTCTTCTGCAAGCTTGGATTCCTCAGAGTCTGCTTCGAAGAGACCTCTGATTTTTGCAGCATCTTGTGCGGAAAACTCCTGAGGGACTGGGAGGAGGTTGCCTTCCTTTATCCTGTAGTAGAGACCAGGTGTCAGCGCTTTGTCGTAAGTATAGCATCTTGTGTATCGGATATTTGCCTCCCAGCATCGCTCCCGCCCCAACTTCTCGCGGATGGAATCACGACGGCCACCAATCGCAAGTGGGTCACTTGCAACAATTGAGACAAGTTGTTGTTCTTTATCGTGAAGTAAAACGCACTTGGTTGTTTCCTCTAACTTCAGGAATCCCTTGTGTTCAACAATGTCCTTGATTTTTGCGAGTTCACTGCGGCTGTAATCGGTGATGCAGTAGGGATGATGCTCCGTATTGTCAAGCCATTCATAGATCTTCATGGAGCTTGGATTGTATAGTTTGAGTTTAGCCAATCCCTTTTCTCCGTCATACTCGATATTAAGCAATACTCCTGGGAGTGCGGAGGCTGGGTTGCGGGGATACCATTCAGGACGAATCGGTTCACCTGATGATTTCTCAAGGAGAGACTCGAGTATGGATCGCTTTTCCAAAGGAGGCGAAGTGGTACCCTCTGTGCTAGGGGATTCCGATGTTTTCTGTTTAGCTCGTTGCATCCATGACGATAAATCTTCTGGCACAGAAAATCGCATCCACCCTCGACATAGAACGTCCTCATTTTTAGCCTTTAGGCTCTACTCTAAATCTAACCCATAGAGAATGAAAAGGTGGATTATATTATGAAAAGTTGCAGTTTTCCCGTTTCAGAATTAATAGTTGCGCGACTTGATGCTGGTGACGATGTGTTACTAAGCATTGTAGCCGCTGCTGAGGACCATAAAGTTACAGCAGGAATGTTTAGTTTGATTGGTGCACTCGACCGCGCTGAATGGGGGTTTTACAATCCTCAAAAACGAAACTATAACACTCATACTTGGAGGGCATCATGGGCTGCGGGACGAGTGAAAGAAATCCTTTCGTGCACAGGTAATGTGGGGTTACGCGACGAGAAAACCATAGTCCACGGGCACATTGTTTTGGGTAGTTCTACGGGCGCATTTGGTGGGCACCTTCTTGAAGGATGTCGTGTATTCCCTACAGCAGAGTTAACCCTCCTCAAAGCACAGGGAACCCTCACTAGACGCGAAGATGAAGGCTTCAACCTCGCACTCCTACACTTCTAGTTCATTTCTTAATAATAGACTATGCCACGAAAGACATTAATCTATCAGAGAACTACTAGTAGTGAGTGGGTGATTAGCGTTGGGCGCGGCGGACAAACCAACTGGGATAGTTATTCTGATACAGGAACATGAATACACTGCATTGAATGCGGATAACTCGATTGCTAGATTTGATCCTCGAGGGCGAGTAACCGTTCGCAACAGGTCGCGTCGAGTAGCAATATGGGACGCAGAATTGGAACCCAATAGCCCAAATAGATCCACTCTAGGAACGGACTCCTTTCAAATCGGCCAGCTTGACCCGCTTGGAGAATGGGAAAAAGCGTTCATTGTAAAAGACCTTGATGTACCGATGCTCTCCGTATCTGAGGTGGTTGATACATGCTACGAGCGGACGGGAATAAATAAAGCAGTGGTATTTGGACATCCAATGCCAGTCGAGTTTACCATCACTCTACGTAACCGCTGCGGAGCAAATATTTCAGATATCGTGGTAACCAAAACCATTCCCCCTGCTTTCAAGCGAGTTGAGCCACAGAACATACCTACAGGAAAGATGGAGTATGATTCAAAAACCGGTAATGTTGTGTGGACCATCAAGGAATTAGAACCCGAGCGTTTAGCTATTTTACTGGTTCGAGCGACCCTTACCGCTGAAGACTCAACTCCTGTTCACGCGGGAAAACTCCACGTAAGCTATTGGATTCCGAATATGAGTCGTAGCCAACTAATGCCAATAATGCGAGGAGTCACCGAATGCGAGGTAAACATCGAAAAGACAGAAGATTCTGCTAGAAGAGGGGTTTGGCGCTGCAATGCCACACTCAGGAATATGAGCGATTTTCCAATTCAAATAGAACGTGTACAAGTCATTATGACCGCCCCAACCAGTAAGATTCTCTTCGAGGGAAACCCAGATCAGAAGCTAGAACCGGGAGAGTTGTGGGGCTACGAGTTTGACACTAAGGAAGAGAACCCTGAATTTGACGTCATAGCCCTCTATCGGGTAGAGGCTTCCATTGTTCAGGAATTAGTGGGAATAGTCGAGAAAGAAGAGGCGGTTCTC
Source organism: Candidatus Hermodarchaeota archaeon (assembly GCA_965372125.1). GTDB lineage: Archaea > Asgardarchaeota > Hermodarchaeia > Hermodarchaeales > Hermodarchaeaceae > YT-063. Next base: position 4,422 of record CBDVBC010000025.1, read on the forward strand.
CCCGTTTTGCGTATTGAGTGCAATAAAACCGTTAAACCTTCGGAATTGCCTGCTTGGGAGCCTAGTCCTGTAGCTGTTTCGATGCAAGCGAGGAACATAGGGACCTCAGATTTTAATGAGGTTACTTTCTTTGATACAATTCCTGCTGACTTCGATGCTCCAGAAAAGGTCCAAGTCCAAGTTTGGATAGAAGGGAAGCCAATCACACAGAAAATCAAGGTAACAGTCCGACCTAAGAAGAGAGATCCAAACACAGAGCGTGTAGTTACTATCCAAGTTACTGATCTTGTTGAAAGGCAACTAGCTGTTGAACCAGGAGAGCAGATGACAGTAAAATATTCGACGATTGCTCGAAAGCCTAAACCAGAACAGGAACTCATCCTTCCCTTGAAGGTGGAGGCGAATTCATTTCCACCAGGTCCGGCGGCGAGTGCGATTATACTAGCTTTAACTGCACCAAAAATATTGGTGGAAAAGGCGTTCCGTAAGCTTCATAAAACACGCACTGTCTCACCCGGCCCGCAAACAGGGGAGTTCACAATTACTCTAACATTTGTAAATGTGAGCGAATCCAGTCTTGCCGGCGCCAAGCTTTGGGATCTTATTCCACCAAGCTTTGAGTTTGTAGCGGTTCTTGAGGGGATTCCAGAGCCAACTATTAGTAAAGCGGAAAATGGCACGATAGTCTCTTGGTTTCTGCCAACCATGAAGAGTAAGGAACGGTTTATTGGAAAGTACATATACCAGCACAAGTCCAAAGGCACCCGTTCTGATGGCTAGTAATACCAAGTATCGAGTGTGGGTTCCTGAATCTCACGCAGGCTAATTTTAGAATTCGCAGTACAAACCTCACCGAGAGGGCATTGAAGTTCGCAAGAAAGAGGAAGCAAATTAGTTGCGACAAAACAATGGGTAGAGCAGCCTTTATTGCAAATCGGTGAGGTTGCAGTACAGCAGAGCCTGCCAAAATGCCAAAGGAAATCGTCTAGCTCAAGAACTAGTTGTTTAGCATGACGGGCTACTTCTACAAACGCATCAGCGACAACTTGGCGTAGAGCAACGTCATTAGCAACTGTGATTACCCGTCTAGCACGTAATACTTCTCCAAAACTGGATGACACTTTGACTATGCCAGTGCGAAGAGCAATTCGAATCAAATGATTGTCTACAGGAATACGAAGGTTCTCTGGGTCATCTAGAGTCCAGAGCCGTCGACGTAACAGGAACTTGAGTAGAAGAAAGCTCTTCTTTCGCACAGGATCCTCATAAGCCTTGAATCTAGCAAGGTGGTCTAGAAGTCCTAGACGAGTACTGCTAGAAGAGACTAATAGCTTGTTTTCTGCTTGGTCAAGGAGAGTGAGCACTGATCCATTGTAGAAATCTGCGAGTTTCTGCCCACAATCCCTGAGCAATTCAGCGCGCTGGCTTGGATTACGTATTGTGACGAGAACCGGTTGGTTTACTGTTAACCAATTTTGAATATCCTTAGCAGTAATGCGGGCCATTCGGCGTGGCTCAAAGAATCCTGGATCTTCACGGTACTTTCGTAAAGCAAGATGCCATAGGAGGTCAGCACCTTGAAAATACTCTCCATCTACAAATCCTTCAAAGCTTTGACCTAGCGGGCTAGTACGATGGTCAATTCCTGTGATAAAGAAGAAGAACCGAGCCACATCTTCCGAGTCCTCCTCCGGACTAGGGAAGAATCGCTCATCCAAGAAGTCTTCTGCCTTGGGTTGGAGTTTTCTAAAGAGGAGTCCTAATTTTCGTGCCTTTTCAGAGGAAACATTCGCTGAGAAATCCAAAGGACACCCTTTTCTTGCGTTAATAGGGGAATTATTAAAAGTCTTCGTTTAGACACTATGATTGAGAGTAATGTCGCAGTCACAACAGCAAGATATCGCAGAGGTCTTTCGCCAACTTATGGAAATCCTGAAAAAAACTCTAGCGAAGATGACGGCGCTGGAAGAGAAGCTTACAGGCCAGATTGCTAATCTCACTAAACAGGTCAAAAGTCTTAGTCAGAGTAAATCTCAGTCTAGCCCGCAAGTATTACAGGAAATGACCCAGCGCCTATCCCGCGCTATTACTCAAATCGACCAGAGAGTATCGATGTTTACTATAACTGAGATGCTTGCTCAGCTAGAGCGCAGCACCGCTCCTGCACCAGTTGCAGCGGCTGCTGGACCATCGAGGGTTGTCGTTACGCCAAGGCGCCTATCCTCGACTGGGTCGTCTGCATCCCGTAGCGCCAGAACGAAGGCCGGTGCATCTACAAGCGGCAAGTCTGAGGAAGCGACCACAGCAGAAGCTGAAGAGGCTACTGGAGAGCCAGAAGTAGTTACAGGGGATCGTGTTGGAGGAGACTGGCGAGAAAAAATGAAGAGAAAATACGGTCTTAAAGAAGAGCCCGGAAGCCTTCTATGAGCTTTTTTCCTTAACAGGCTTCTCTATAGAGGGTTTCAATTCCTGCTTCAGCACCAAGATTCTTCTGATGAAGCCTTCCAGGCGAAGGCAATAGAGAGCTTGTTGAGTGGAATGAAGTGTCTTAGCAAGAAGCGCTAGAACTCTTTGGTCTACGCTTGTGGAGCGCGCCTCATTTAGTGTTTCGAACTCTTGGGTGATAGTCTCAGCTAGTCGAGAGAGTTGAGTCACGCTACTTCGCCGCTGTTTCTGGATATTTTGTAGAATCTCCTCGAATTTGGGGGCCACGCTTGCTAGGGTTGACTTGTTCAATTCGTCAATCTTACCTATTGTTGCTTTCAACTGACCTAGTTCATTTGAAACTGTTGAAAGCTGGTTGAAAAGATTAGTAAACGCTTGCGTGAGAAAGGGAATTAATGTGGCGTCATCAGGTTGTTGAGAGGACGAGGGTTTATCGCGTTGTGGCTTCTCTGTCAACTTGTTCATCCACCTTCTGAATCATTGCTATGCTTTGCTTCTAGCTGCTGTACAGCCTCAAGCACCTTATCCAAGTCGATTTTGTTTACAAATTCATCGATGATATCTGAAACGGTGTGGACCGCGTCCTCTAGGTCACTCAGCTGAGTGATCCTCTTCACTCTATCCAGCTCGGCCGTGATCTGCGACTCTAGGAGATGGCGTTGATCTTCGAAGGTTGAAACCTCCTGCTGAAGTAGCTGTATCAACGTTTCCGACTGGTCAAGAACCTTTTTCAAACGGTTGGTAGATTCTTCAGCTAGTTTCTCCATATCCACACGGAGCGCCTTCATTTCCTCAGATAAAGAGTTGAGGCGTTTTCCAATTTTTTCCACGATATTTTTTACACTTGAAGTAACTGACACACTATTTCCCCCAGGAGCTAATCATTAACAGCACGCAAGCACACACTGTTATAGTCTTTTCTGCTTGAAAACAGTTGCTGAAATATGTCTCAAAGGAGAATTACTAAAGGTGTTCTTGTAGTCTTATTGCACCCTCATTCGAGCTAGATTTACTGCGCTAGACCAAACGCGTTCAAAAGGATTATCGAGGACATGGACCTTCAGTGGGAGATTCGGAAACTTCCCTCTTAATTCAGTGTGGAACCGCTCTCCTAAACCGGGGAAAATCGAGCCTCCTCCTGATAGAATGATGTTCTGGGCTAATTCCGACATCATCGACACATCTACTCGCTGCAGCACTTCAGCTACCAAGTCAGTGAGGCCCTTATCGCTGATATCGATTAGAGCTGGGTCAAACAAGACTTCAGGTGCTTGCCAAACTGTTTTACCCAGTGGGAGATCGACTTTCCCCTGCTGGAATCTTGCATCACTCGATATTGTCTCTTTTTCTGCTGGTTTGAAAGCAACTCGACACAAGTTTCGCTTAATGAACTCTATAGCGTCCAAGTTCTTTGAGAGATTAATGTAGGACCCCACTTCCGATTCAGACGCGGTTTCAGCCTTTAAGAAAAGCAGATGAGAGAGGGCAGCGGATACGAAGAATGCGCCGGTTGCGGAGGCCATAACCTTATCATGGAGCAAAAAGCCTTGATAGATTGGAGCAACGATGGAAACCGAGTAGCCAATGTCAACTACGATTCCCGTCGCTTTATCGAGATCCATTAATATTGTTACTTGTTGGAGCGAAGCTGTCACATTACGAAACTTCAGAATCTCCTCAAGATCATTACAAGCATCATCCACCTTCTCAGCGTCACTTGAAGCGAACACCTGCAGCTCTAAATCTGTTTCTCCAAACTGAGAAGCTTTCATCCCTATCTCATCGAAAACCAGTTCAAGGAGAGGAGCGGTTCTTTCACATTCAGTTACTGCACCACTTTCCAAGGGGAAAACCCAACCCTTCCTACCAGGATCGAAGGCAAGCAGAGAGGAGGATTCTGATTCACCATCAGGTGCAGCGTAGCATGCAGGCAAAACTCTCGGCGAAGATTGAGCTACATAACCAAACTTCATGTAGCCGCTGCCTAGGTCAATGATTAGTGTTGGTGGTAAAGCCATATTGTTTCCTCAATTACTAGCTAACTTCAAGAATTTTGATTTGACAGGGATAAATTAGGTTGTGAAGGTAGAGTAAGGGATTGCTGGTTCGATGAAGGTGAAGTTTGTTTTAGGGTGCGTTACACGGAGGATTTGAGTAAGGCGCCTCATCCCGGGGGTCTCAGTTGCAGCTTGTGGGACTGCGACAATTTTCACTTTAAGCTGCCTTGCTTGAGTAGCCAACTTGTGTGTCAAGGTTCCAGTGAGGTAGGTGTCATAGCCCTTTTCCCATGCAAGATGAAGCCACTCTGGAGTTATTCCATCTCCTGCGACAAGTACAAGACGTACAACTTCGTCATTCGGATTACCAGTGTAAGTGAGAAATGGTACATCTAATCGTTTTGCTATATACTGGTTGAAAGCCTTTAGAGTAGTTTCTTCAGGTACTCGGCAGACCCGGCCAAGGGGAATGGTTTTGCCACCTATTTCTGTCTCGAAGACCCCTGTAACATTGAAGCCTAAAACTTGGGCAAGAGTGTCACTTAGTCCATCTTCAACAGCTGCCCAATTTCGATGGATTACACATACGCTGATTTTTCGTTTTACTAAATGCTGTAACAAAAGGAAGGGATATCCTGTTACTCTTGCATTTGATTGATTAAAAGGAGAGCGGTGAGCTATTAGGAGTCTTGCGCCTAATTCGCCGCTTTTGATAATTACTGGAATCGTTACGTCAAGACAAACACCTACCTCTGAAACCTTGATACGTTTCTGGCCAGCTTCATCTCCAATGCCCACTTGGATTCCGTCAGCATCATCAGGCGGCCTGAAGGTTTCAGGGGCTAGTTTAGAGAGGGTTGAAAGTATGGACCAGAGAGTTACCATATTGAATGACTCCTGCAGAATGTTGCTCCGTTCTTAAAGAGGGGAGACAATCACTTTAGACTTTGTGGTCATGAAACATGAATGAGATATCAAAA
>CBDVBC010000026.1:0-9751 GCA_965372125.1 Candidatus Hermodarchaeota archaeon
CTTCAGCTCCTCTCGACAGCTGGCTTGTGAACATCTCCACCGCAGTAATTAATCCACCTATCAAAACCGAATCCAGCTTGAATCTATCTTTTTCCAGGTGCGAAAATACTGGAGTTGAAAAGCGTCGGGAGATGACAAGACACCCAAGAATCTGTACTGGTTCCCTACGGGCTTTGCTTGGAGCTTGCGCGTGGAAAATCCTTCGAATACCACCGAGAAGCCTTCGGAAGATTCCCTCCTTGACCTCCTCAGACGGCGCCCTGCGCTTCACCTCCTGAAGATAGTCCTCAAACTCTTTCGACAAAGGAAGGTTACTCTGGCGGCTCCGCTCCAACCCCTCCTCAAGGATTTCCCTTGCTTTATCGAACTGCCCTTCCAGTATGGCGATAATACCTCTTAGGAGCTTAATTTCTGTAGCCATTCCTTCTAGGTTCGCCTCGTCGCAGAGAGCCTCAGCGAGCTGCATTTCCTCAAGGGCACGATCCAAATATTCAGCCCTCTCGGTAAGTCTGTACCGGTCAGTGAGTATTTTAGCAAGGCTTACGCGGCTTCGGACACCATCTCGTGTTAAGCCCAAACTGTCTGCAAGGTAAAGTGCATCAGAGAAAGCCTTCTCCGCATCACCCAAGTTCCCCCGCTTTTCCTCTAACAAACCTTTGCAGTGATAATACTGAATCAGCTCGAAGTTTGAGCTTCTAGACTTGGCTCCATAGTGTATCTCTTCAACGAATTTTTCTGCTCTCTCTGTTTGTCCCAAATCAATGAGGGTGTGAGCAAGAAGTGCAGGATAAAAAGGATCAATCGTGTCCTCCTTAGGAAGGAGTTCATAAGCCCTCTCAGCGTATTTCAACGCCTTATCCAGCTTGCCCTTATAAAGAGAGAGTTCACCAAGAGAGTGCAATATCTCATGAATCACTGCTCCGGTCTTCTCTCTGACCTCCAAAGCCTCTAGGAGATACTTTTCCGCCTCTTCGTATCTTCCTGTGAACATGAGCACATAGCCAGTGTTGTTTAATGACGCTGACTTGCCAACGAAATCCCTTATCGCCTCTAAAATCGGGAGCATTTGCTTGAAACACTCTATTGATTCTTCCCATCTACCCATCGGGCTGAAGGCGACCCCCATAGCGTTCAACGCAACTGCTTCGGCAAGTATATCCTGTTGTTTACGAGCTAGTTTCAGTAGTATCTTCGCCTTTTCCACTCCTCTCTCGAATTCCCCGATTTGTCGGTGCGCCCAGCAGACGAGGAAAAGACCTCGTTTTGCAACGTTCACTAGTTTGTCGCCGCCCTCCCTTCGAGCATATTTCAGGAGTTTCTCATATAGCCCAAGAAGCTCCTCGAATCGACCAAAGTATCGGAAGCGATTCAACTGCAGCAGTGTTGTGTAAACATAGATGTAGGGGCTATCAATCTCTATTGCGTGGGCCTTGACCTCTTTCACTTTCTCGATGTAGCGGTCGGGTCCCACCTTTCCGTTGAAGTAGTCATCTGTAAAGATCACTGCTGATGGAAACCGTTCTAGGTACTGGGTACCTAGTTCGTAGAGAATGTTGAAGCGTTTACCGAGCCATAAGATTGTCATAGATGTGCAGAAGGCTGTCTCATCCTCTAGGTCGCCACTTCGGATGAACTCGGTTACTTCATCGAGGAACTTTGCTGGATTCTCCCTGTTTTCCTCAAAAAAACGGAGAATTCGCGAACTCTCGGGTGAACTGGTTGAGCCAAAATAGAGTGCGACTTGGTACTTCATATCAATTCCCCACGCTGCTGTAGTATCTTCTAGCTGCTTTTCTAGTGTGCTAAAATCCTTTCTAATGCGGCTATTGGTAAAGAGGGCTTGATAGTTCTATACGAATCTTTTTGAATGGAATAGGATTCATTTCCTTGGTTTTCTCCCATGCAGGATTATGACTGGAAATACACGAATTCAATCTTCGACTCTCACTGTCATACTTGGGATGGACACATGGAAGAGATGGTCGAGGTTGACAGGGCACTCGGCGTGAAGGCGCAACTTATTATCGTTCACCAGAGGAATATCCGTGATGCAATTGCCGAGAGGTTTCCGGGCCGATTTGTCTTTGCAAAGTATCTTTCCATGCGAAGCCTGTTCGCCTACAGAATAAAGGAGGTAGTCCAGGAGATAGAAGCAATGGAGGCAGATGGATTCTCGCTGGCTAAGGTGTGGCTTGCGCCCCGCAGCCGCGATTTCGTAGGTAGCAAGGCTGAACCAATCAATCTCAGGAACCCACGGCTAGAACCAATCTTTGAAAAGCTCGAGGAAGAAGGACATCCACTGCTGATCCATGTCGGAGATCCAGACACCTTCTTCGCAACAGCCTACAGTGATTCGTCCATCTATGGGACAAAGGATGAACACTTAGACCAACTGGAATACCTTATTCAGAAATATCCCGGGCTGAAATTCCAGCTCGCTCATTTCGGAGCTCAACCCGAGATACACCGGCTCCCCCGCCTTGCTTCATGGTTCGACAAATACCCGAACTTTGTTGTCGATACCGCTTCCTCAAGGTGGATGGCAAGGGAGTTAAGCAAAGACCCAGAGCGCGCACGAGCCTTTCTAATAAAATATTCAAAGCGCATACTTTTTGGAACCGACGGTGTCTTCAGCGAATCGGCTAAACCAGTTGAAACAAGTGACAAAGAAGAAACTCTTCAACCTAGATCGCCTTACTTTGTAAGGGTCCTTGCACAGAGAATACTATGGGAGACAGACAAAACTAATGTTCCGCTACCCTTCCCTGACGCTGACACCGAAGCCACTGGTGGAACCTTCATAAATGGATTGAACCTCCCAATAGGGGTCCTGAAAGACCTCTACTGGGATAACGCCCAGCGACTCTATGGTTCGATGATTGCCTAATAGTCCCAATCCTGATTCTGGGAACAGAACACTTCATTCAATTCCAAAAAATCACCCAAGACTGGATAAGCACTGCAGCCACAACCACGAAGGCAGCCCCAATAGTGTAGAAGAACACCGTAGCCAGCCGCTCTGAGGGATACAGAATAATGATGAATGAAAGTATCATCAACAGGAGAAGATACCAGTTTATCACGGTTCCTTGATAGCCTGCAAAGAAATAGGATGCTGTGAAAACAAGCAAGGAAAACAGAGCTGCGGCGCGTTTACCAAAGACAACCGCAAAGGTCCTGTCACCAACCGCCTTATCCGCGGAATAATCGGTAACGGTGCTAAAAGAGTGGATACCCATAACAGCAATTGTAATCAGATACAGTTGAAGAGGGGCATTGAAGGGGATAGTGCCATAGCTTGCACCAATCATAACAGGCGCACAATAATAGATGAAACCATTCGATACCGAATCGAATGGTGGCCGTTCTTTCAGCCTCAAGGGCGGTGCAGAGTACTGGTACGAAAAGAACAGCAGCACTCCCAAACCAAGGATGTTCCCCGGATTTAGTGTTATCAAGGCACTTGAAAGCAGTAGCAATCCCATAACAAGTGAAACTTTCCTCACAAGGGAGTGGTGACGATGTTCAAGCTTGACTCCGACAAGATGCTGTTTTCGGGGATTAATCTGATCGGACTCGAAATCATAGATATCATTTATTCCGTAAAGGAAGATGCAGTAGGGAATGGAAAGCAACACCAGCTGGAAAAGGGAAACCGGCGTGAGCACAGCTCGATAGCAGACGAACCCCAAAAGGAAAACCAATGGGGCGAACAACCACGACAACGGTCTGCTAGTCTTTATCAGAAGAGTAATGTTTTCCCTCACTACACACACAACAAGTCATTGTATTAATAAAAAGGAAGAAGTGAGTGCTGGCAATGCCCGCACTCGTTACTCGAATACTTATCTGCTATCTTTATTCTCTGTCGTAGGGCATGTACTGCTTACCCAGTAGCTCGCGGGCGATGATGATGCGCATAATGTTCATACCACCCTCAGCACCGATACTGTAGCTGCGTACACCACGAATTCCCAGGTCCAATTCGCACTCTTTCGTATATGCGAATGCGCCGTGCCAGTCAGCAACTTCGTTCAATATTTTGAAGGCGTCGATAGGGGCGCGGAGCTTGGCCATGGCTGTCCAGAGGGATGCATCGAGGGAGGTGTACTTGCTGCTACCTTGGTCGACTTTGTCGAGCATCCAGGCGGCTTTGTACATGACAAGGCGGTCGCCTTCAAGCCGGCTGTGCAAGTTCGCCAGCGGGAAGGTGATTCCCTCATATCGAGCTAGTTCTTTGCCGAAGGCTTTGCGCTGTTTGATGTAGTTCTTCCCAATCTCAAATGCTTCTAGGGCGCAGCCGATGCAGGTGGCGGCGATGATGACGCGGGCGGCAGAGAAGCCCTCCATCGAATAGATGAAGCCCCGAGTCGGGTCACCGATAATCCAGTGCTTCGGGATCTCAACATCATCCATGGCGAAGCCACCAGTGCTGATGGCCATTCTGCCCCAATCCTCAAAGAGAGTCGGAGTAAGGCCCGGAGTGTCCTTTTCCACGGGAAGGATGAATGCTGCGATTCCCTTGTACTTGGGCTTGGCAGCCTTGTTCATGTACGCGGTTGTAAAGTACCGTCCTTTCATGATGGTCAAGGATTCGTTAACGCCAGAGATGTAGACCTTTTCGCCGTTCACGACGTACTTGTCGCCTTTGGGTTTGATGGTAGTCCTAGTGTTTCCAACAATATCGCTGCCACCTGCGGGTTCGGTGGTTGCGATGCCGAAGAAGTATTCTCCCTTAACGACCTTGGGAAGGATTTCTTCTTTTGCCTCTTCAGTACCATGGCGCGCGAAGACCCAAGCCCAGCTAGCTTCAACTAGGAAGAATACTGGTATTGCGATGCTTAGATCTCCCCTTGCCAGTTCTTCTGCGGCGATGCATGCGAGGGTAAAGTTGCCTCCCAAACCACCGTACTTCTCCGGGATGGTGACACCTAAAAGTCCGAGGTCAGCCATCTTCTTTATTAGACCTTCCCGAACCTTTCCTGTCTCGTCCATCTCGCGGGCATAGGGGCGAATCTCCTTCTGGGCAAACTCGCGGACTGTTTCTCTAAACAGTTCCTCTTCAGGTGAAAATTCAAAGTCCATTAAATCAGCCTCAAGATTTTCCTGATAGGTATTCGAATTCACCTAGAATTAAAGGCTTTGTGCTGTTGCACTCGCTTGCTAGTCACTACTCAAAGGTGGGGGGTGCTGATGGTTCCTTGGGTGGGAAAAATGTTAAATGAGACCTAGAAAGAAGCTCAGCAGAGTCGATTCTATGTCTGAAAAGGAAGAGAAACCAAGAGAGTATGGTTCAGACTGGGTGGAGCCACCCGACCTGATTACAATTGGGGGACAGTGGGTCTACGCTGTTGGCTTAGTGAAAGACAGGTATTCAGAATCTCTTCGCCTGCGCATCGCCAAGGGCAAGGTGAAAGGATACACGAAAAGATCCACTGAAGGAGTTCTCGAAGCCTTTCCCGAAGACCCAATGGACCCTATTACCCAGCCGAACCGCCTCAACATCAAAACAGTACAAGAATGGAAAGACATCATCAAAGTCATCGGGAAATGGCTTCCCAAGATCCCTGGAAGTCGCCCAAAACCTACGCCACCAGCTGAGGAGAAACAAGAGACACCAACTGACAGCTAGATTAAAGTTATTTAAGCGCCCTATAGGATAGAAGTGCTCTTGAGGGCTCCTTTATGCCAAGGCTTGACCGACTGGATACCGCTCCCCGAAGAAGCATCGTTGTAGGAGTCGTGCTAGCCGCGCTCATCAGCTTCGTCGTGCTAGTTTATTTCTTCCAAGTTATCGAAGCAGCCGTGGCTTCGACTGGATACGGAATCCTCAATCTCGAGTTTGCCTGGACCGCCTCCCAAGCCTCCACGATTCTGGCAGCATGGGGGCCGTCACTAACTCCGCTGGAAATACAGGGTACCTATCTAGACTTTGCCTTCATCCCCAGCTACGCCGCCCTCATAGCCGGGTTAACCCTTCTGCTTTCACGCCGGTTCACCGGGCGCGCCAAAACACTGGGCTTCCTCTGTGTTCTAGCCACCCCAATCGCGGGACTCCTAGATGTTGTGGAAAACCTTCATCTTCTCATCATGATGGCGGCACCCACCACAATTGTTGACAGCATACCTTTTACCGCCTCTCTTTGTGCATCCATCAAGTTCGCCCTTCTCATAGCCACCATCAGCTACTTCCTCACCGGCCTAATAATGACAGCCCTTTCCCCGCTTTTAACAAGAAAGTCCTGACCCGATAAGAAGAGCAAAGAATAGAAGAAGTAGGCTGGGTACACCGCCAAAAATTTAGGAAAGAGGGAAGGAGGGAATTTAGGGAGGGAAGATCGGCGATGTCTCCAACCCATTATTAGGGTTTCGAATTCACGTTTTAAACTTAACGGAATGTCCAAAGTAGTGACCTACGGTTTCAAGGATTCCACAAGGAGAAGGGATGGAACGAGAGCTAAGAATACATCCGCAGGGTTTTAGCTCCCGCCACTAATTGATAGATACTTAGGCTATTTCTGTGCTTTAACCCGTTTTATCTCCTTTACTAGGGCAGGTACTACCTTGAAAATATCTCCAATTATTCCATAATCGCTTATTGTGAATATTGGGGCTTCGGGGTCGCTGTTGATGGCGATGATGATTTCCGCGCTGCCAGCGACTCCTACTAGGTGCTGGATGGCACCTGATATGCCGCAGGCAATGTAAAGGCGTGGTGAGATGGTGCGTCCGGATTGTCCGACCTGTTGGTGATGTTCCATCCAGCCTGCGTCGACGATGGGCCGGGAGCCTCCTAGGGCAGCGTTTAGTTCCTTGGCTAGTTCGGCGACTGTAGGGATATTCTCTGGACTCTTGATTCCGCGTCCGCATGACACCACTATTTCCGCCTCCTCTACCTTGAGTTCGCCCTCCACGCCGGTTTTGATGGTTTCGATGATTTTAGTGCGTACAGCGGCAGGATTGACCTTTATGTCAACTGTTCGAATCTCTGCTTTGTGACTGGTGTCGGGCTCGAGTGGCTTGAAGACATTCGGTCTAACTGTAGCCATCTGAGGTCGAGTATAGGGGCTCAGAATGGAGGCCATGATGTTGCCTCCGAAGGCGGGGCGGGTTTGTACTAGCTGGCGTTTATCGTCGATGCTTAGCCCGGTGCAGTCAGCGGTGAGTCCTAATCGAAGCCGGGCGGCGACACGGGGCCCAAGGTCACGACCGTTCGCTGTGGCTCCGATTAAGATTACATTAGGCTTCTCGGTCAGAATCAACGCTGTGAGAACATCAGTGTACGCGTCGGTGGAGTATTGGGCGAGCCGTTTCTGATCGCTAACAAAGACTATGTCTGCGCCATAGGAAACGAGGGTGTCCGCGAGCCCTGCGACTTCATGCCCGAAAAGGACCGCGCTAAGTGGCTCACCTAACTGGTCGGCTAGTTCACGGCCCTTGGCGAGGAGTTCCAGGCTAACCTGACGGAGCTGTCCCTCCACCTGCTCTGCGATTATCCAAACTCCTTTGAAATCCTGGAACTGGGATGGGTCAACCCGGCGGCGCTCAATCGTTATGGCGTTCTCAGGACAAGTCTTCACACAGGCACCGCAAAGCGTGCATTCCTCGGTGGCTTCAGCCTTCTCGTCCACTATCTTCATGGCAGCAAAGGGGCAAACCTTGACGCATATTTTACAGCCGTTACAGAGGTCTTTATCGATTTTTATCATATTTCACTCACCTTTCCTCGCTAAAGGGAGAACCCCTTTTTGAGGAGCCACTCAATCAGCTGTTTCGCCGCACCTGCAGGATCCTCGGTTCCATCAATTTTGATGCCACCGGTCCTGGCCTCTGGAGTGAAGATCTCCACAACCTGTGTGGGGGATCCAGGGAGACCGTACTGTTCTTGGTCGCCACCGAGTTCCTCCGCGGTCAGGGTTTTAACCTCTTTTTTACGAGCCTTCATGATTGCCATCAGGCTAGGAAGGCGTGGCTCGTTCAAGCCCTTGATAGCTGTGATAAGGGCGGGTAGCTTACACTCAACAACCTCGAAGCCTTCATCTGTTGCGCGGCGAACACGGATCCGCTTTTGGTCCTCGGTAATCTCTACCTTAATCGCATAGGTGATCTGGGGAATACCAAGAATCTCAGCAATCTCAGGACCAACCTGCGCGGTGTCACCATCTATTGCTTGTTTGCCTGCGATGACTAGGTCGAAGGGTTTCAGTGTTTTGATGGCTTCTGCTAGTGTGTAGGCTGTTGCCCATGTGTCTGCTCCAGCGAAAGTTCGGTCGCAAAGGTGGATCGCTCGGTCGGCGCCCATGGCTAGGCATTTTCGTATGGCGTCAAGGGCTTGTGGTGGGCCCATCGTAATTACGATTACTTCGCCGCCAAACTTCTCCTTAATCCTGATGGCTTCTTCTACGGCGAATTCGTCGAAGGGGTTTACGATGGATGGGACGCCTGCGCGTATTAGCGTTTTTGTCTCCGGGTCGATTTTGACCTCGGCGATTTCTGGCACTTGTTTAATCGGGACGATTATCCTCATTGTGTGGCCCCATTAAGTAAATCCTAATATTGGAAACAGAGCTAAGACGAAACCCATCAACTTAAAAAGTGTTCTCAACGATTATCGCAGCTGAGTGTTTAGAGTAATTGAACACAGGAATCTGATGAGAGATGAGCGATCCACTTGCTTCCGGGATAGTTTTAGAGGGGATGCGCGAACGTCGGCGCCTTTCCACTGGAATTGAAGGCTTCGATAAATACTTTGGAATTAAGTCTGGTACAGCGACAATCTTCTATGTGCAGAATCAAACCTTCCAGGACCCCATGCAACTTCTGACCAAGTGGGTAACCCATGATGTTCAAGAGAATGAGGCACTTCTCTTAGTCACTACCTACGCCGATCCAATCGCCATTGCCAGGTGGGCCAAGCGCAGAACACCAAAGGCATTCGAAGTATACATCAGAGCTAGCCAACAGAACCAATTCTATTGGATTGACCTCTTCACCTATTCTGGCTTCGGCGAGCAGGAACGAGAATCGATTACAGTCAGCTATCCCGAACAACTCGAACAAATGGGTGGAAACCCTCAGGGCCTTATAGTTCCGCGAAAACCAGATGACCTCCAATCGGTTGACGGTTTACCAGCAGCAATTCAGAAGATAATCAAGCCGCTCCATGGAAAACAGAAGGTCCGCATGTTCCTAGCTTATGTTGACGACTTCATCGATGGTGTGGGCCCCCATGCAGCGCGTAGCTATATGCGGCGCTTATTCAATATAATGAGGAAGTTTGGTCACACTCTAATCATCCTTATGGGCTGGCGTACAACTCACCCTGAGATTCACACCGCGTGGGAGAGGATGGCAGATCAGGTGCTGCGATGGGGCTATGGAGACTTGACCGGAACCAAAAATCCCTCGAAGTTCCTGCAAACTCTCAAGACCACAGCGCCTGATGAAGTTGCATCTTATCTCAAAATCCCTTACTTCATCAGTAAAGGAAAACCAATAGTTGGGAAAACAGGACCTCAAGAGAGGCATCCACCAACCAAGAGGGCCTCTCGCACTAGGCGTAGATAAGGCTAGGAGTCAGTATCTGACGTACTTGGCTGAATAAGTCTTAATATGAGCAGCTCAGCGGCAGTATAGGGGTCGAGTTGCCGTGTACAAACCTTTCGGACAAGTTGGTTGAAGTATTCCCGTTCCTCGGTCTGGACGAAGAGCTTCCGTATGAAACTGTGCTCAACGATTGTTTCCAGTTGGG
>CBDVBC010000027.1:0-9626 GCA_965372125.1 Candidatus Hermodarchaeota archaeon
ACAAGCCCCAATTACACCAAACGGATGCTCGAAATCAGTGGCGTCATAATCAAAGCCTTACACGGTGCAGGGGCCCCAATCATCTTGGGCACAGACGCCGGAAACCCCTTCGTATGGCCCGGGTACAGTGCCCATGAAGAATTGAAGTATCTTGTGAAGGCTGGACTGAGCCCCTACGAAGCAATAAAGGCCGCTACGGTGAATGCAGCGAAGAGCCTTGGGAAGCTCAATGTGATTGGCACGGTTACTCCCGGAAAACGAGCAGACCTACTACTAGTCGAAGATAATCCTCTCACTGACATCTCAAATACCTCAAAGATCTTCGGGGTTCTAGTGGAGGGGAAGTGGTTTCCCAAGGAGGAGCTAGTCCGTCTCTTACAAGGCTGCTAGGTTATCTCAGACTATATGCTGGGAATATGTTATTTCGTGGCTCTGGTTGGACGAGAAATAGGCAGTAGCCGGTTGTTCACGAAGACTTCAAGTTGCTGGTGCTTCTCCTCAATCAGTGATTTGGCTTTCGCTGGAACATCCTTGTACAAATCATATACAACGTAATATTCCTTATCCCGCTCACCAAACTCCCAGCGTCCTACTATTTGTCCATTAAGCCAGATAGAGGGTCGGATTTCACCTGACTGGTTAACCCCACTCCCGCCGGTATCTGGCATAGCACGCTTCACGTCTGAGCCCTCAGGCCAATAGAACGCAGCTGAGCGTGGAAACAGTCGTTGCTGGCATTCTTCATCTAAAAACCATGATCGCTCAATGAATGCCTTTGGAAAATGGTCTTCATAGGGTAAAAAACAGATTATGGGGTCAACAGGAACCTCAATGGAGGAGATAAACTCTAGCTCCCTTTTTGTAATGTAATAGGTCTTTCCTCGAAACTCGAAGGAAACGACGCCTTGAACGGCTTCGATTGCGTTCCTAGTCTTAGTTTTTGTCCAAGGGAGCCACCACGCGAAGTCATTCACGGATACTGGCCCAAAGGTCTCAACGTAGAGCTGAAGGAGCATACCAATCGCTTCATCCTCTGGGATATCAGGTATTTTGACGGTAGGGCTCCACTTGTCAAGGCGAGCATAGGATGTTTGAGTACTGCGGGCGTGAGGCGCAGTCGCACGAAACACTAACCCCCTAGAAGCTAAAAGAAAAATCAGCCATCGCAACCCTTCAGCGATGCGGGGCAATGCCTTCTTGAGCTCCCTCATCCGCAGCGGCTGATCCTCCAATGCCTCCAGCACCTCACCCAACATTTCTTCAATCTCAGAGTCACTATACTTCTTCAAAAAAGGATGCTTCCTTACCCCTCTCTCCAGTCGGGGACCTGTGGCTCGAATGACCACAGGTAGATTCTCACTATGGACAATATGAACAGTGCCTCGGAACGAATTGACCCTCACTACTCGTTGTCCACTATTCAACGAGTTATAAACATCCTGGGCATCATAGTCACCAATCCGCGCCCAAACTGAGAGATAGGGAGTCCAATAATCTGTAGAGTGAAGCCCAATCTGTTCCACGGCAACTTTGTAGAAATCTACGTTTGTTAAATCAAGGAAGATCTGCTTCCTCAAATGATTCAACCGAACTTGTTCAAGTGTTACGCTGGCCACAAGACTAACCCCTACCCGTCTCTACTACCGTACTCGTCCAGGAAAGGGAACATATTTAATCAAACGGGAATCGTGCGAACTACTATCTGCTCCAGTCATAGAATCCTTGCTTGGTCTTTCGACCTAGCTTGCCTTCTTTCACCATCTTTTCTAGAAGAGATGGTGTCTCATACCGGTGCTCGTCGAGTCCCTTTTGGAAGACCTTCGTGATCGACAAGGTGGTGTCGAGCCCAACATAGTCTAGCAGTCGTATCGGTCCCATAGGCCAGTTCAATCCAAGCTTGATTGCTTTGTCGATGTCTTCTAGTGACGCCACATCATCCTCAACGAGGCGGACAGCATCGAGCAACGCCGGGATTAGCACTCGGTTCACAATAAAACCTGGCACATCCTTCTTGCAGAGCACAGTCTCCTTCCCCATTTTCTGGGACACATCAACCACAGTAGCTATCGTTTCATCCGAAGTCTTCTCTCCTCGAATGATTTCAACTAGCCTCATGATCTGGACTGGATTAAAGAAGTGCATCCCACAGACTTTTTCGGGACATTGGGTCGCCTCAGCAATTTTGCTGATACTAACCGAGGAGGTGTTCGATGTAAGAATGGCATGTTCTGGAGTGAATTCATCGAAGGCTTCAAAGAGGGTCTGTTTGAGCTGGAGTTTTTCTGGTGCTGCTTCAATCACCAGGTCCGCTTCACCGACCGCTTCTTTCATATCAAGCGTAGGGTGAATCCGCCCTAGCACAGCATCGGCATCGCCCTGAGCGATCTTTTCCTTTTCAACTAGTTTCCCGAGGCTCCACTTTATGCGGCCCATTCCTTTATCGAGAAACTCCTGTTTGATGTCTTTCAAGTATACTTCGTATCCTGCAACCTGTGCTGCGACTTGGGCAATGCCATGGCCCATGAGTCCCGCACCAATTACTGCAACTTTTCGGATTTCCAAATGGTTCACCAGCCTCAGTTATATCTTCAAGTCCCTAAAAATATACTACAATGCAGGAAATGAACACATCTTTTATTATGTCTTAGCACGTATTGGGTTGAAGTGAGTAGTTGTGCGTTTAGTGATCGTAGGTAGTGGCGCAGCAGGGCTCAGTGCTGCCCAAGCGATTCGGGAGAACGACCTAGAAGTTGATGTCGTTGTTGTGTCGCGAGACACTAAGTTCTATTCGCTGTTTGCACTTCCATTCTATATCGCTGGTGAAATCGACGGATCGAATCTTGACCGGTTCTCCCCCCAGTTCTTCCAGGCTGTAGGAGTTGAGCTTCGCCTAGGAACAACAGCTACGAAGGTCAATCCGGGGTCAAATACCCTTATTCTTGATGATGGAACCGAACTGCCTTATGACGCACTCTTGGTTGCCACGGGCTCCTCTCCAGTACTGCCACCCATTCCCGGATTGGACAAAGAGGGTGTCGTAACCCTAGCTAGCCTAAAGGATAGCGAGACCATTCTTGCCCGAAGCAAGCAGATAAAGGCAGCGGCTGTTATCGGCGCTGGTTTTGTAGGCATCGAATGTGCCATCGCGTTGAACAAACTCGGTGTGCAGGTCACCATTATCGAAAGGGAGAATCGTGTTCTGCCACGGATGCTCGATGAAGATACCGCTGATATAGTGATACAGCTTCTCCGCAACCAGCAGGTGGATGTCCGAACTTCCTCTACAGTAGACGCCATTATAGGCGACCAGAAGGTAGAAGGTGTACAGGTAGGTAAGAGTCAGGTTCCCTGTGATCTCGTTGTGGCTGCAGCTGGAGTTCGTCCCAACCTATCCTTAATCAAAGGGACTGAGGTTAAAACAAATATTGGAGTTCTTGTCGACAAGTACATGCGCACCAGCGTTTCAAACATTTACGCCGCAGGAGATGTCGCTGAGGCATTGGACCGCGCTACTAACACACCTAAGGTCAATGCCATCTGGCCTAACGCCATTGCCCAAGGATGCATCGCTGGACAGAACATGCTCGGACTTCAGAAACCATACGAAGGCTCCGACACCATGAACCTCATCAACATCTTTGATACTCCAGTTCTAAGCATTGGTCTAACTTCCGCTGAAGCTGGTTCATGTGAAACTGTTCAAGTACAACGTGGTGATGTGTTTCGTAAACTACTATTACGCGATGGCAGAGTCTTGGGATATCAATCCATCGGGGACCTCCGCAATTCTGGCTTCATTCTCCAAGCATATAGAACAGGTGAGGACATTAGTGGCTCATTAGATGCCTTGCTAAAAGACAAATTGTGTTCTTACCGAAGAGTGCCGTGAATCCTGATCTCTAAAATTTTAGATTCTTGACAACGGAATTTCTCAAAAGGATTACTACAAAGACTTTGAATTGGCTGTGGTTCTATTTTTCCTTCGCCGTTATGCGCGCAAATAATTTCTTTCGTTGCTGCATTGCTTGCTGGGTTTCTTCAGCGTACTCGATGGCTTTTGTTGAGCAATACTTAACGCATTGGGGGTCGCCACCGCATAAATCGCATTGGACAAGTTCTTTTCCATGTGAAGTGATGGCTGAGAAGGGACAGACTACAGCGCAGAGTCGGCACCCAATGCAGCGGTCTTCATTCCGCTTCAGAACTCCCTCTTCTCTTGATATGGCATTTTGCGGACACGCAGCGACACAGGGTGCATCTTGGCATTGAAAACAGACAACGGGAAACTCGAATCCTTCGAACTCGTCGCGAACGACGCTAATCGCGGCTTTGCGTGGGTTGCACTCACCAAATTTTGACAAGGAGCAAGCTAGAGCGCACAAACGACAGCCGGTGCAGCGTTCAGGGTAGACGAACAAGTACTTCATTCAATCCCCTCCAGCTCTTGTATTCGCTCCTGTGGGAGCATACCGTGTTCGTCCCATCTGCGGAGCTTGTAGTAGCGGATTAACATCTTCTCAAATTCTTGTCTATCGATGTGATGCCCCTTTGCAGTCTTCAAGGGTGCTGGGTCATCAAAGTAGCGCTTGGGGAGCGTGTCGTCTTTCTGGGTCAAGCCCAATCGTATGTTAATCAGCCGCTCGGTATCGATGATGCGTCTTCCAATTGATTCGAGTTGGCGGACATCAAGTTCTAGGTCGACTGCAGCGTGTAATAATTCGCTAACGCGCTCGTATCCGATGAGGCGGGGGCTGTTAAAACCGTGGCAGATGAACTTGCAGATACCAACACTGTCAATAACAGCATACATGTTATCAGACCAGTAGACAGACTTTTCCTTCCCTTCATAAGACGTAGGATCAGGAGAAATGCCGGTGCCGTAGATGCCCTCCTTAACCTTCTGCGGTAGCCGGAGAAAGATTTCCAGTGTCGGGCGGCTCCGGAGATGGTCTGCACCTCTCGAAGATGTAGCAATTCCAAGGGCAAAGGCCTTGATGTACCGCACATCGTGGGGGTCGCTCTGAGGCAAGTTCTTAACAGCAATCAAGTAGTCTGCTGATTTGAGTCCAAAGTGTCGGACAGCTTGAGTGCTCTCAGCTAGCACATCACCAAAACCTTCTCGACGAGCCGTCTTTTCCAAGAGCGACTTTGCGAGTTCAGCATCACCAAAGCAGAGTTCTTCACCCCGGGTTACCTTTTGGTCAATGATGCCCTTCTCGTAGAGTTCAAAGACCCAGGCTAGAATAGTGCCTGCCGAGGATGTGTCCAGTCCTAGGCGATTACAGAGATTGTTCAACTCGATGACCTGCCGGGGATCTGAAACACCGATGTTTGCACCTAACAAACCGATGGTCGTATACTCGGGTCCCTCACCACCCAGGGTATTACGGTGTCTACAGTGCACGACACAGGAGGAGCAGGCAACCATCTTTTCGGCGAAGCCTTCGAAGACCTCAGCGTTCAGAGAATCTGTCCAAGCATTCAGCTGACTGTTCTTGGTGCGAATAGCACCCAGCGCATTACTGACATCATAGAGATAAGGCGTCCCAAGAGTCCCCATCACCTTGATGACCTTAGACCCCAGCACATAGTCGCTGATGCGTTTAGTGGTTTCTAAGAGCTGCTCTGGATGAGCTACCTTGATGCCCTGTGTTCCAAAGGCAACCACTGCCTTCAGGTTCTTCGAACCCATAACTGCGCCAAGTCCCCCACGACCCGCAGCGTTCTTGACACCGTTTCGTACACAAGCAAAACGAACCAGCTTCTCCCCCGCCTCCCCGATGACCGCAGCTTGCACATCACCGAGGTCGCGTCGAAGGGCAATCTGAGTTTCATAGGTGTCCATTCCCCAATAGCCTGATGCATCCCGCACCTCCACAGAGCCATCGGAGAGGAAGATGTAACTAGGCTTCCTTGCTTTCCCTAGGATGATGAGGCGGTCGAACCCCGCATACCGCATCTCCGGTGCAAAGAACCCACCACAGTTTGCGTCTCCTAGGAACCCCGATTCTGGTGACCGCGCGGTCACATTGAACCGCGACGCATTCGGTACCAACAAGCCTGTAAGTAGACCTGCACCAAAGATGAGAACGTTATCTGGACCCAATGGGTCTACATCTTTCCTCAGTAATTTGTTTAGATAGTAGATGTTTGCCCCGCGTCCACCAAGATAGCTCCCAATGATACTAGCTGGGGTCTCCTTCACTTTGACGGTATTAGCGGTAAGATCTACCACTGCAAATTGGTTCGCCATTAGTTCTGCACCTCAAGAATCCCTATTTGTCCTCCGCCGATTACCATCATGAGGGTCAGGGTCACTGGATGCTGAATCGAGTAATCACTCAGGTTCTCTCGGATGATGGGTTTGTCGTCGACGAAAATGTTCAGAAACCGGTGGAGCTGCCCTTCCTTATCAAATAACCTCTGACCTAATTCGGGGGCTTTCTCTATTAGGCGGCGGAGAATCGAATCAACAGAATCACCGCTAATTAATGGAATGATAATTACATCTTTGTCTAATGACATGCGTAATGTCCCAATCAGGCGGACGGTTATGCGGGGAACTTCTTCTGGAATCTGAATCGGCTCCTTTGATTCGTACTTGACAGCTAGGTTTCAAATAAGGTATCTGATTTCCCAGAAATATATTGTTCTCACCTAAAGGATTTAAGGTAGAAGGAAGGATAGAATGGTTTCGTGATGACTATTTAAGCTGCAGTCTTCTATTAACCAGGAAAACCACTCAAAATTGAAGATGTTTCCACCCCTAAAATCAGCGCAACAGATGTGCTGGTTGATGTGGCTGCTTGTGGTGTGTGCCGCACAGACCTCCACTACCTTCACGGCACACCGACCTTCAAGAAACCCCCCCTGATTCTAGGTCATGAAGCGTCAGGAACGATAGCTGAACATGGAGCCAAAGTGGAGGGATGGACAAAGGGTGACAGAGTGCTAATCCCAGCAGTACTCAGTTGTGGAGAATGCGACAACTGCCGCCTAGGACGAGAAAACGTGTGCGCGCGAATGTGTATGCTGGGCAACCACATTGACGGCGCCTACGCAGAATTCATCCGAGTCCCTGCTAAGGACCTTGTTCGAGTTCCCGAGTCCCTACCATTGGAAGAAGTTAGCATCGTGGCAGATGCAGTCTCAACGCCCTATCATGCGGTTAAGAACCGGGGCGAGGTACGACCCGGGGACCTGGTTGCTGTCTTCGGATGCGGCGGTGTAGGTATTAACATCGTCCAGCTAGCCGCAGCAGCAGGCGGAATTGTATACGCAGTGGATGTTGTTGACGAGAAGCTGGAACTAGCCTCGAAGCTAGGAGCCTCTGTCACCATCAATTCATCAACGGAAAACCCGGTGAAGAAGATTCGCACCTTGACCAAGAAACGTGGTGTGGACGTCTCCTTTGAAGCGATTGGCATTCCTGAAGTGATGAGCCAAGCCCTCGCAGTTGTACGATGGGGTGGCCGTATGGTCGTCGTCGGGTTCAGCGACAAGGACTGGTCAGTCCAAGCATCCCGCGTGATGTTTCGCGAGGTAGAGATTCGAGGCTCCCTCGGCTGCCGTATCGTCGACTATCCTCCACTCCTAGAGATGATCACCCAAGGCAAAATTCAGATAAAGCCGCTGATTGACAGCCGACGCCCACTTGAAGAGATCAACCAAGCCTTCGAAGACCTAGAAGCAGGCAAAATCCTTGGCCGCACCATCGTAATCCCCTAAACCAATCGGATCCACAGTTGAGAAAAGGTACTATTTCCCAAAAGTGGGTAAGAGCCCAAACCTTGGAGCAAATGGTCTTGAGTATCCGCAGGCGTGGATTCCCTGCGCACCGAAGGTACTAGTACTTCCTTCCCAGCAAGGGTATGTAAACTAATCGCGATTCATTACCAGGCTAAAACACTGGTGCTTTCTCGCTTAACTTCAGTAAGACAATGTGGAGTATGAGTGGTCTGGTGTTTCTTATTTTCCTTTCCACACAGGCTTTCGTTTTTCCAAGAACGCTTTCAGTCCTTCAGTAGCGTCCTCCGTGGTTTCCAACGACTCAAGGTAGAGTTCTGTAACTTTCTTTAGCGCTCCCATGAAGCTGGGTGAGAGGCTAGCGTGGATAGCACGCCGTACATAGCTTAGCATCACGGGGCTGTGCTCCTTCAGCTTCGAGACTAATTGGTTAACTGCTTCCTCTAGCTCGCTATCAGGAACAGCGCTGGTGATGAGTCCGATGCGCTCCGCTTCCGCAGCTGAAATATTCTTTCCAGTCAAACACAGTTCAAAGGTACGTTTTGGTCCGATGAAGTGATGCATTAACGCCGCGGCTACAGTGGGCACTGCGCCCACCTGGATTTCTGGTTGACCGAACTTCGCTGATTCCGCGGCAATCACCATATCGCATGCGAAGGCTAACTCGCATCCTCCACCCAGTGCTGAGCCCTGAACTACCGCGATGACTGGTTTATCCAACTCCAGTAATGCTTTGAACACGTCGTTGAAGGCACTCAACGTCTTCGGTGCATGCTCTGGGAGATGCTGCTCGACGTCCACACCCACGCAGAAGAACCGATTACCCGCTGTCCTGAGCACCACCATAATAACTGTGCTATCCTCCTTGAGTTTGCCGAGAGCTTGGCGGATCTCAACCAGCGTGTCTTGGTCGAGGATATTCAAGGGAGGGCGGTTCACGGTAACCGTAGCGACCCGATCCACAATATCAACAAGGATATTCGCATAATCTGGT
Source organism: Candidatus Hermodarchaeota archaeon (assembly GCA_965372125.1). Classification (GTDB taxonomy): domain Archaea; phylum Asgardarchaeota; class Hermodarchaeia; order Hermodarchaeales; family Hermodarchaeaceae; genus YT-063. The sequence continues at coordinate 8,741 of CBDVBC010000027.1, forward strand.
GACATCTCGTTTCTCCTTCTAGCAAATTCTACGGTTTTATCTACGAAGAAAGAAACTTAAGTGTTGACCTTGATATACTTCGCCTATCAAGGTGGGATACATGTTATTAGACGAACTCGAGACTGAAGGTTTAATTATAAATTTCAACAAGTTGCCTGAAATTCGGTCAAAACACCTACCCAAAGAAGTACTCATATGGGATGAAACCCTCCGGGATGGAGAACAGACACCGGGTACCACACTCCTGATTGACGAGAAGATCGAGATTGCGAAGATGATGGACGACATGGGTGTCCACATAATCGATGTCGGGTTCCCTGCAGTGTCCGAATCTGAACGGGAAGTTGTTCGACGAATCGCGGCAGAGGGGTTCACCAATGCCAGCATCTGTGCTCCCGCCCGCGCCATTCGTTCTGACATCGATGCCTCCATCCAAGCCGGTGCTGAAGAAGTGCCGATTTTCATTGCTTCCAGCAATCTTCACCTCAAATACAAGCTCAAGAAAACTTGGCAAGAAGTTTGCGAGATTGTCACCGATTGCATCGAATACGCGAAAAGCCATGGAGTGATTGTGGACTTTGTCACGGAGGATACCTCCCGTACCAGCATCGAAAAAACCGTCGATATCTTCAAGATAGCAGTCGAAGCGGGTGCGGATCGAGTAGTTATCGCAGATACTGTGGGTTTCCTTCGCCCAGAATCGATGCGTTATCTTGTCTCTCAGGTGCGCGATCGCCTCTGGAAGGAAACTAAACGCAAGGTTCCGCTTTCTGTGCACTGTCACAACGACTTCGGTCTAGCAACAGCTAACACCCTTGTTGCTATCGAGGAAGGTGTCGTCGCGCCACATGTGTGCATCGCCGGTTTTGGAGAACGCGCCGGCAAC
>CBDVBC010000028.1:0-9312 GCA_965372125.1 Candidatus Hermodarchaeota archaeon
AATAATCCTGATCGATGTGGACACCGATGCCAAAGCTTGCCGTACACGATCAACAGATACGACGGTTTCAGCTAGTGTAGTGTAAAAAGGGTGGATTTGGTCAAAGCTAGGGAAACGCTTAACGACCTCCTCTAGGCGAGAGCAAAGAACCTCCTCGACCAGTTTAAGCTTCGCAATCTCGCGTTCCCTAGCCCGCCTGTAAATAGCTCTCTTCGACTTCGGAAGTGTCAACTTGGACGCCCTGGAAAAGGCAGTATCCAAGAGCACTTTGCCAGAAGGAATATATCTTAACTTACGGAAAGGGTTCAATCAGGTCAGCCCTGCTTAGAGCAAATGCCGAACAATTTTTAACTCCTTTTGTCTTGATAGGCAGAACGGGAAACAGACACTAGACAGTTTCTTCTCCCTCTTTCAAAAAGATTATAGCCTACAAGACAGGTGCAGCTTTTGTAACCTATGAATGGTTAAGGAGAATTTCGCGATGAGCCTAACAACGTTCTTTGGGGCCGCCACCGTCGGAATAACTTTCGACAAAGGTGTTGTAATTACATCGGATAAGCGTGCCAACTGGGGCTACACAGTGATCAGTAAAACAGCAACGAAAATCCTTCCGATCACAGAGAACATCATCCTGGGCAGCGCGGGGGTTTCGGGTGACTTTCAGGCTTTGTCTTCGTATCTAATCGCGGAGACTGAGCTTTTCAAATACGAGAACCGAAGACCGATAACAGTCAAGGCCACTGCTCAACTGCTCTCCAACATTTTATTCAGCAGGAGATACATACCCTTTCTTACACAAACTCTGATCGGCGGCTACGACGAAGACGGTCCCCATCTCTACAGTCTAGACCTTGCCGGGTCATTGATTGAGGAAAAGTATGCTGCTGTTGGCAGCGCTACTTCACTTGTGTTAGGTGTTCTTGAAGCAAATTATCACAAAGATATAACTCAAGATGAAGCGATGAAGCTCGGCATCAAGACCGTACGAGCAGCAACACGCAGGGATGCCCTATCTGGTGAAGGCATAGATCAGATAGCGATAAGCCCTAAAGGCCTAGTGAAAGCCTCTGCAGCAGAACAATAAATGGTCCTTGTTAGCTAGACTAACACTCTCACCCATCCCGGGCAAGCAATACAACACGACTAACCTTGTCCTCTTTTGTAACAGTGTAACCGGTTTGTTTTGATAATTCTTCTGCGAATTGCTGGATGTCTTTCATATGTGGCATATTGCTTTTGGCTAAACGGCGCACGCTGCCGCCAACGTGCATATATGATTTGCACTCGATGAAGGTAGGTCCCGCCTTATCAAGGAGCTTCGCATAATTTGGAATATTGTGCATGTTTCTTTCTTTGACTAGGGTCATTCGGATAACTGTTGGACAAGAAAAGGTTGAAAGCAGATCTAATGATTTGTTCAATCTTTCCCAGGCATTTGTGATGTTAGGGCGGCAGAGCTTCAAGTGCGTCGATTTATCTGGAGCAGTCATGGAAATGTAAAGTTGGGTAGGTTCTTCAATCTGTTCTAAAATCTCAGGTTTAGTCCCATTACTCACCAAGTAACTAGTCCAGTTTCGTTGTTTGCATTCTCGGATTAGTTCTGAAAGTCGATCATATAGTGTAGGCTCGCCGACAAGGCTGATTGCGACGTTGCGGGGGTTTCTCGCTTCTTCCCACATTTTCGGTTCTACTTTTGGGTGGCAAACGGGATTATAGCCATTCAGAATTTTACGCTGGGCACCAACAGCGTTATCTAGGATTTCTCCAGGTTCGTCAGGAATCTCTTTCACTCGCTTGACGGGGAATCCTTCATCGCTTGGTAATGTTCGCCAGCAAAAACGACAAGCCTGAGTGCACTCCAGTGTTGGTGAGAGCTGCATACATCTGTGCGTTTGAATTGTACCGTAGAAAGTTTGTTTATAGCAAGGTCTCTGTTGAACTAGCGACGTGTGAAGATGACCACATTTTTTCAAGACGCTGGACTTGCCGATAAAATAGTATTTTTGCCGTCGGTAGATTTTTGCGAGTTCCTCTGATACCACGGTTCAACCCGTTCTCCCGCACGAAGCCAATCATTTAAGTGCTGCCTTTCTAACGCGGTCGATAACCCTCATTTAAGGGAGACTTTGTATGGGTCCCAGGGATATAGTAGATAAAATTTATGTCAAGTTTGACGCACGGAACAAGACGCGTGATACCCTGCTAGCCGAGTTTCGTAAGGTGCTAAAGGCGACTCGGGAGGCGATAGCGGCGAGTCACCGTGATGAGTTAGATGTTGCTGTAACTAAGCTAGATAATGCCAAATCCATTTTAGCCGCTGCTCATGCAGAACTAGCTAAGGTTCCGGGTTTACCTGTGAGGGGTCTTGTTAATAACGCGGAAGGTGAAGTCGCGGAGGCTTCACTCCTCCTTGCCTTTCGTAAGGAAGAAGCGTTTGTCGGACCTGAAGAAATTGGGGTTGGGGGAATCGGGTACTTGCTGGGACTTGGTGATTTTGTCGGTGAGCTTCGGCGAGTAACGATCGACGCATTGACAAAAGACAACTTGGCCCTAGCAAAGAAAGCATTTTCACAAATGGAAGAGGTCTACTCGATATTATTGACTTTTGACTTTCCAAACGCATTAACTCCTGGTTTAAGGGCAAAGACAGATGTTGCACGTAGACTTGTCGAGCGCACTCGTGCAGATATCAGCTCTGAAATTCAGCGCCGCAGATTACTAGCAGGTATCCACAAGCTCCAAAAGAGCCTCAAAAACTAAGAGGGAGACAGCTTGCCAGCAAGGCTGTTAATTCATAAAGCACGTAAGATACAGGAACGTCTAGCCTCCCGTGTAAAAGAAGAAGACGACCTTAGGCTACCCCCCAAAACTGTATGTGGATTAGACGCTTCATATATTGGAGAAACAGCAATCGGTGTCGCTGTGCTATTACGCTATAAAGATTTGACAATAATCGATCAGGCTGTGGTTTCCTGTAAGATTAAGATTCCATATATCCCAACTTACTTCTCTTTCCGTGAATACCCTCCGCTTTCACTCGCGTTCTCCTCGTTACGCAGAAATCCAGATGTATGCTTTGTTGATGCTCACGGGCGTAGCCACCCTCGGAGGTTTGGCGCAGCTTGTCATTTTGGCGTTCTGCGGAATATCCCGACAATAGGTATCGCAAAACGTATACTGTGTGGAAAAACTCAATCCTCCTCGAAGTCATGGTCTCCACTTCTACACAAAGGAGAGATTGTGGGAGCAGAGATCACTACAAAAGCAAGAACAAAACCAATCTATGTTAGCATAGGTCACCGAATAACACTAGAAACTGCCATTAACTTGACTAGACAATGTATTACCAAATATCGTCTTCCTGAACCGATTCGGCAAGCTCATCAACTAGCTACTGAACATCGAAGAAAGTTGAAATCCAAGAATTTAGGTGTAGCCTCGTGACGGAACATCTTTGGTTTACACTTCTCGCACTAGCTCGGATTGGTGGAGCTAGTTGCAGTGTGCATACATCAACACCCAGACTAGCCGCGCTTCTAGGAATAAGTCAGCAAACAGCATCGCGAAGAATTCGTGCCCTCGAAAAGAAGGGATGGATACGCAGGACACTGAATAGTTGTGGACAAATTATCCGAATCAAGCCAAAGGGACTAGCTCAGTTAAAAGATGTCTATTCAATGCTGGAAATTGCGTTAAAAGAGAGACGCTCTGTTACGCTTCGGGGTCGAGTTACCACAGGTTTAGGCGAAGGAGCTTATTATGTGCAGCTTGAAGGCTACCGGAGGCAGTTCCGAGAAAAATTAGGTTACGAGCCATTTCCAGGAACACTCAACATCCAACTGGTATCTGAGGCGGATGTTCACGAGCTTCAACTCCTCAAGGCTACAATCGGGATTGAGATCCATGGCTTTGTGACTGGCGACCGGACATTCGGCTCGGCCGCTTGCTATCCTACTCGGGTCAACGACCAAGTTGATGCTGCAATTCTACTTATTCAGAGAACCCATCATAAAGCAAACGTCGTAGAGGTTATTGCCGAGGTCAATCTCAGGGAAAAGCTGAAACTCGAAGACGGTGAGGTTATCACCCTCAAGACTCGCGTTCACGAATAATAATAGACGCCTTTTGGAGAATTGCAGAGGAACTGCTCAAGGGGAATTCCTTATACAATGTGTTTAGGCGATGGACCTCTGTAATCAGTCCCCGATGCCGTAATTCTTTTTGTATCTCTTCAAGCGATACCATCTGATTCGGACCCAATAGCAGGATATCAGGATGCAATTCTTCTATCACAGAAAAGAAGTCAGATCCTTCATGGCCTAATACTGCCCGAGTAACACCTTTCAAAGACTCGACCATGAATCGACGTTGTTCCTCCGGGATTACCACTGGACGGTTCTTAATACTCAACACATTACTGTCTCTTGCAACAACCACAACAACCTCACCTAATTTCATAGCCTCAGTAATCAGATAGACATGACCCGGATGAAGAATATCGAAGGTTCCCGTAACAACAACCTGCTTTTTCATAATCCTACCTCACATCTTTCAACATACAAACCCGTTATAAAACACTCTATTGTTAGGGTTCTACAGAAGAATTTTTAACATCTGGTTCAAGAGCATTCAAGGTGTGGGCTCGTAACTTAGTCAGGCAGAGTGCCGGGCTCTTAAGGTCTCAATGACCATAGACACCCGGTTGTCGCGGGTCCGAATCCCGCCGAGCCCGCCATTTCATCTAAAGTGCTCGTAGCCACGAGGCTCGATTACCTTCTCTTTTCCCTCTGTAACAAGAATGTTCTCTGAAGCTTTAGTTACTAATCCAATCCGTAGTAATTTGCCCCCGACATGCTGTACTGCTCGGGTTGCCTTGGACCATTGGCTGCTTGGAATAGTGACAACGAGTTCGAATTCTTCACCCCCGTAAAGGGCTAAGTCGTTGGCATCTAGCTTGCGGTATTTCGCGAATTCGAAACAAACTTGTGGAATTGGGAGCCTATCGATACGAAACCCCACCTTGCTAGCAAGGGCAAGTTCGTGAATTGACCACGCGAGTCCGTCACTGCTGTCAATTGCTGCTGAGACAGCGCCAATTGAAGCCAGTTTAGAGCCCTCGGGGAGTCGCGCCCGAGGACGAAGTGCTCTACTCTTGATAGGTTCTAACAAACGAACGGGTGTCTCTCGATTCTTAAGAAGAGCTTCAAAGAGAGCGCCAGAATAGCCAAATTCACCAGTAACTGCTACAATATCTCCGGGCTTTGCCCCGCTTCTATGTAAGAGTTGTTTTTCCTGTACAACACCAACTGCCGTGCAGTTTATGACTAATTCAGAGCACTGGTTCGTGTCTCCTCCAAGATAGTAGGTATCGTGTTCGCGGCATACTTGGTCCAACCCCGAAACCAATGCCTCCGCGTAAGCCTCCTCAATCTCCTCTGGAAACCCAAACGAAACAAGAATCCCAAAGGGCGCAGCTCCCTTTGCAGCCAAGTCACTTAACCCCATTACTCCAGCTTTCCATGATATATCCTCTGGAGTCATGCCCGGCAGGACATCCGTTGACGCCACAAACATATCTGTGTTGACTACAATCGCTTGACCATCAAGCCCAACAGCCACTGCATCCTCACTACCTTTCAGTAAAGCATTAGGTGATGGTGTAATCAGTTGCTGAAAACGTTGAATCAGCCTCCGCTCTCCAACATCACGAACAGTTCTACGTTCTTCCTTCGACATCTAACACTCACTCCAACACGTTACTAGGGTGCCATTGACGAAATATTTATTGCTTACAACACTTTCTCCACTCAAATACGCCTCGGTGGCTCAGCGGTAGAGCGGCAGCCTCGTAACAACTAGTATTCTGAGAGAAAGCTGTAGATCGCGGGTTCAATTCCCGCCCGAGGCTCCAATTAGGGAGGAGGGTATTGTAAAGAAGCGACTGTTAATCCTCAAGATCTGAGAGGGCAACATCTACATGATCCCCAGAAGGCAGTTTGCGACGAATAGTCATCGGTATCGCGCGCTTTTCTAACTCTATCTCTGCAATCCGGATTGGATCGAGGATTGTTGGGTCAATTCGGATTAGGATTGGCGCACCCATACTGATTTGCAGTGCACGGGCCCCAACAATCCGCGAGCGCTCGTACCTTGTCATCCGCTGCGAACGAATCTTTGCCCGGAGGGACTTTGCCCCTCCTCTGTCTCTAGGTGCTCTTGCGGATAATAAATTTTTAGTCGTCAAAATCGCCGCCTGCGCCCATTCCAGGTCCTGGACCTCCGCCCCCGCCCATGCCCTTGGATGCAATGACGTCGTCGATTCGTAGGAGCATCTGCGCAACTTCACTCGCAGACTTGATAGCCTGCCGTTTCACAACAAGGGGTTCCCAGACAGCGGCCTTCGCCATATCCGAAACCTTACCCTTCAAACCGTCAACTCCAGCACTTACCTCTCCTTTCTCATGGCGCACCTTCAAATCCGCTAGGATGTCAATTATGTCAAGGCCTGCATTCTCTGCTAAGGTTCTGGGAATGATTTCCATTGCATCAGCAAAGGCGATTACAGCGAGTTGTTCCCGTCCCGGAAGAGTCCCAGCATATTCGTTTAGTTGACGGGTTACCTCTATTTCAGGAGAGCCGCCACCAGCAACAACACGTCCATCCTCTACGACGTCACGAATCACGCAAAGTGCATCATGAAGAGCTCGTTCCGCCTCATCGACAATCAAGTCGGTCCCTCCTCGAATGAGAATACTTACTGCCTTGGGGTCTTTACAACCCTCTACGAACACCATTTTATCATCTGATACCTTTCGTTCTTCAACAATTTCTGCTTTCCCTAAATCACTAGCCGATAAATCGTCAAGATTAGAAACCAACTTTCCCCCAGTTGCTCGTGCAAGCTTCTCCATATCACTTTCTTTTATCCTACGGACAGCAATAATCCCTTCCTTCGAAAGGAAGTGTTGAACGATATCATCAATACCCTTTTGGCAGAGTACCACGGTTGCACCAGAGTTCTTGATTTTATCAACCATATCTTTCAGCATTCGTTCCTCCTCATCCAGAAAGGCCTGCATCTGCTGGACCTCAGAAATATTAATTTTGGCTGTAAACTCGGTTTTCTCGACCTCGAGAGCAACCTGAATCAAAGCAATCTTTGCCTTTCGAACAAGTTTTGCCATTCCAGGATGAACTATCTCTTTATCTAGGACAATCCCCTCGATGAATTGGGTATCTCTAAGAGTGCCGCCCTGCTTTTTCTCCACTTTAATGTGATCAATATCTGCCGTTCGCTTACCGTCAATGGTTTCAGTAATACGAAGCACAGCTCGCACGGCCATGTCGGCAAGTGGTTTTCTGAATTCGGAAACAACCTTCGATTGCATCGACACGCTTCCTACTTTGTGGAGCATTGCATCAGTGGAATCTTCAATGCCGATAGAATCGAGCACACTTAGCGCCTTATCAGTAGCTTTACGGTACCCTTCCACAATTACTGTTGGATGAATTTTTTGGTCGATTAAAGACTCGGCTTGTTTCAGGAGTTCTCCTGCGATTATGACGGCAGTCGTTGTACCATCGCCAACCTCGTCATCTTGGGTCTTGGCAACTTCTACGAGCATTTTTGCTGCAGGGTGCTGCACATCGATCTCTTTCAAAATTGTCGCGCCATCATTTGTGATCGTGACATCGCCGAACCCATCCACTAGCATCTTATCTTGGCCGAACGGACCAAGAGCGGTCCTAATGGCATCAGCAATGGCGACAGCCGCGGCGATATTATTCTTTTGTGCATCACGGCCGCGTTCGCGCTTTGTTCCTTCTTTAAGTATTAAAACTGGTGTTCCTGATAGTGCCATTTTTTGCACTCCTCTTGAGGTAATCTCATTGGGCAGATTCGACCGATTCCTTGCGCTTCCATAAAAAGCTTTCCGCCTAACAAGTAGAAGTTTGAGTGTCAAAGGCGAAGTCGGCCGCTAAGTAGACCCAGATTTCCAATATGCACTTTGTCTAGATGCTCCTTTGCTGCGTCAAGGCAGCGTTGCGCCTGAGCTAGAGGCGTGACTGGTAAATCTCTCATGAGGTGCTGGGGGTGAAATATCAATAGGCTGTATTCAATCGAAGGCTGATTCAGTTCTTTGATGAACTTGGCAATTTGGGCAACCTCAAACTCTTCGATATAGTGTGGTACTAGAAGCGTTGTCGCTATCAAAGGGGGGTAGCTTCGGTTCTCGAAGGGAAGGTTATCTGCCAGCATTGTGAAATTCTTAAATGTCATTTGATCAGGACAAACTACGACTAAGAGGCGTTGGGGGCGTTCTGCGAGCTTGTATTACCTTCTAAGGATGCAAAAAGACGCACTGGAGCAGCCCGTTCGATGAGAGAAGTTTGTATTCTGTTTTCCGGGTTTAAAGGAGTCTTTCTGGATGCCTCGTTTAGAAGAAACGCAGGAGGCGTCCAATGAAAATGTATCCCCCGAGAACCCCCGGTCCTGATTCTAACTGATTTGCTGAAGGGAAGCCGCTTCCCTGGTTTCCCTCCCTTTCTTTTTTCATCTACACTCTGATATATTGTTTAATCAGTTACTTGGATCAGGTAGGATATTTGAAAGCCATAACCATTCTCCATTTTCGAAATCATAATTTTCAGGGGTAATTAAATAGTGGATATTTATGAAGGCGTGCCAAGCCGGCTTGACTGCAAGTCGTGTGTATATTCCACACTCAGCGAATAATGTTCTTAAGGAAGAAAAGACTTCAACTGCAATTGGGTTTGGAAGAAGTAGTGTCACCAAAGCGCTGCTGTCATTGAAGATATAGCCATTTTGATATGGTAATAGCTGAAGGCTACGAAGAACAAGTTCTGTAGTTTCTCTTGAAGAACGTATGTTGATGTAGAGTGCAGCATCTAATCCGATATGAAGTATACCAATCCGTGATGGTTTGCTTTGAACTCCGAGTTTGTCTAGCATTCCAACTCTTCGACGATAGGCTTCTTGCTCCAGCTTTGAAAACCCGAGTTGCCGTGCCTCTCTTGACACCCGTGAGGAAGCGGTATCTGTAACTTCAATACAATCAATCGAGCGTTGGAAGTACACGAAGTCTTCAGGGTGTAGATGTAGTGTGGAGGATTTTTCTGTTAGACTTTCATATGAGTATTTGTAGCTGCGGAGTGGTGGTGCGAGTTCGGAGACTCTTTCTCTAATGATGTGGTGTATTAATTCCAGCTCGGAGGTGAAGTCACTGGACCATCCGACATTAGGTGAATATGATTGAAAATTTATGGATGCGACTAGATCTGTTACAGTAT
>CBDVBC010000029.1:0-9150 GCA_965372125.1 Candidatus Hermodarchaeota archaeon
CCGGTAATGCTGAAAAGGAAATCGCCCTCTGGACTCGAAGGACATCACTTGATGTCCACTCAGAGGGGCGTGGTAATATACTAACATACATCGAGAAGTGGCGAGGAACACCAATTAAGGCTACTCGTCAAATTCGAAGCCTCTGCAGTGAATATGCCAAAAAGTATTCTAATCGCCCGCATTACAAAGATTTAGTCACTGAGCTCCTTATTGATGAGTGCCCTGGCTGGTCAAAACGTAAAACCCAGAAGCTTGCAGACGCAGTGTTGGGAAACATGGACCTCGACAAGTAGAAGGCTTAACCGCCTAATATTCTTGGATAAACAAGCCCTTACTTCGAACTGAGATAATGTTAGCCTATGTTTTACTTCGACGTGATCCCCGACCCCGCGAAGATGCTTTCGTACGACGAGCCTTCGCAGCGGCTTTTTGTCGTCGAACCCTTTCCTCGTAGACGTCGGTCCACTTGAGTTTTCGTGCCCTCCGGCGAAGCAGAACAGCATTTTTCCTACATTTACTGCTGCAGAGGTAGAGGAGACTACCATCGTTTTTGACGTAAATCATTCCTGTACCTGGCTCGATGCCGCATCCACAAAACGAGCACGTAAACTTCTTTACCATATACTCCGCTATCCTTGAGATTTCTAAGGAGGTTTAATCCGCCGAGCCTCTCTTTCTGTCTCACGAAGTAGGAGAAGGTCACCTTCACGAACCGGCCCTTTCACATTACGGGTTAGAATACGACCCTGGTCACGACCACTCATAACCCTGACTCGGACCTGTATGATTTCTCCTGTAAGGCCTGTCCTGCCGATTACTTGTACGTGTGCCATCAATGTGGTGGCGCACTTTGTACTATTTCGGCCGGTATCCCATGTTCGGCTTCTCTAGACATGGGTTCGTCGAAGTGTCTCTATTAGATAAGTATTGTGGCGGTTTTGGGAAATTTGCTGCCGGTTATTGGTTCCTATGTTTCTTTGGTTCGTTTTAGGGCTTTGATGGCTGCTTGTCTGATCTGTGTGTTGGGGTCGTCTTTTATCTCTGTTAGGAAGTCGGTTGCTTGTTGGTCACGTGTTCTACCTAGTGCCTGTATCCATAGTACTCGTAGGTCCTTGGATTGTTTTGTGTCTTCTTTGAGGTATGATGGGTGTTTTGGGTATGTTTTTAGTAGTGCGTCTACTGCTTCTGTGCTGCCTATCTTTCCTAGGGCGATTGCGGTTACTCCTTTTATTCTGGTTTCGTTGTGTTCTAGTAGTGGTGTGAGGTACTGAACGCCAACGGGTTCCCTTAGTTTTCCTATTGCTTGTATTGTTCTCATCGTATTGATTAGTAATCGAACTTGGTCATCGGGTCTTTCGTCGAGGGAGAGATTGGGGTTGGTTTTTGTCAGTTTTTCCATTTGTACTGTTAGCATGTTCACCCGTTCTTTTAGTCGGGGGTGAGAGGTTATGTCCTCCAAGTCGCTTTCTAGTGCTTTCCGCACTCGCTTGAAGAAACTTGACTGGTATGACTTTATTATTTCAGCGATGTGGGGGTGGTGTTCTAGGAATTCTTTGTCTAGGTGAATCGCAGGTCCTTCTCCTGTTTTTATTGTCCATCCTCCGTCTTCTGATGGGTGGGCGTCGGAGAGGGCGCGTCTGACACTCGACTCGGGCAAGACCCTGGATTTACGGCAGCTTGATTGGCTCAAAGAAAAGAAGGATATCTACTGGTTTTTTTGGAAACTCAGGCTTCTACATACTGCAGCAAAGAGCATTGGTTACCATATCAACTCCACCTCTAGACTGGAACTAGTCCGCAGATATAAGTAACATCCACAGTTTTCCTCGACACGAAAAATCGGGTTAGATATTGCGGTGATTCTTGGGTTCTTTGGAATACCTACACGCTATCAAGGACGCTAGGCTACCATTACCCGACGGGGCACAGCGTACGATGGTGGAAGTGAAATCATCTGTCAAGCAGACTTCTACTAAATAAATGGTAGAATCGTTGTCTTTGTAGATGATCCACCCTACGACCAAGAGTTCGTAGCAGTAGCAGATAAGGAGAAACGCAGACGACCCAAAGACCTAGATTATCGGGTGGTAGTGCTTAGAAATACTGTATAGGAATTATGAAGAGCTTGTTGAACGACTTCTGCGGGGATTCCTGTCTCCTCTCTACTCAACCATCGGTCACCTACTAGGCGTCCTTTATGATGTTAGCTCCTTCAGTTTCTTAGCTAAATCATCGATTAGCCGCTTTGACTCACCTGGGTCGATAACTGCTGCTGATGCTGAAGGAACATCAATTCCTAGGGCACCACCCAGTTTGTCTTTACTCGCTATGAAGAGGTAAGGAACATTCTTCTCTTGGCATAGAGGTGGAAGGTGAAAGACAATTTCAGGAGGATCAACATCCTCTGCGATAACAACTAGTTTTGCTATGCCGCGTTCAATTGCTTTGGTTGTTTCGTTCGTGCCTTTCCGAACCTTACCAGTATCACGGGCTATCTCAATTATTTCTAGGGCTTTATCCTGAAGCTCTTTGGGGGCAGTAAATTTCATTTGGGGTTTTGACAACAAGTGCACCTCACCGAGACCATCATCGGGCCTTGTCGATGCGTGCAGATGAAAGAGTTGTATCCTTTCAACTGCGGCGACAGAGTACAACTTGATATGCTTTTTAACCTTTTTCCTGTGACACGGGTTATCGTATTTTGATTACCATCGTCGTTTAATACTTCTAATTGCCAGCTGGTGGAGATTATAGCCTCGGCTTTTCAGCCAGTTCCGCGTATCTCCACAAATCACTAGAGGCGCTTGTGATAACTCCTTCAGACTTCTAGCCCCAACTAAGAACATTGATGCTTTCAACCCGGAAATAAGCGTCTCTAGATACTCACGCACCGCCTTGGCGCTAACTGTGGCAGGAGCTAGCACAGGAAGACTTACACCAACCAATTGAGCGCCTAGAGCAATAGCCTTAGCGGCATCAATACCAGTGCGAATGCCACCAGAGGCAATGACTGGAAGGTTAACAGATCGAGATGCCTCAAATGTGCTTACAGCAGTAGGTACGCCCCAATCTGCGAACCAACGCCCCAATAGTGCTTTTCGGGCATCACCAGCTTTAGCACGCTCCACTTCCACAGCTGGCCAGCTTGTTCCTCCTAGTCCTGCAATATCCAGCGCCTTTACTCCTGCTTTCTCTAAAGACTGGGCGGCTTCACGGGCAAACCCTGCACCAGTCTCCTTAGCAATTACAGGAACCTCAATATCACGAGTGAGAGTGCGGAGTGAACGGAGAACGCCCGCGAAGGTAGCTTCTCCTTCAGGTTGAACAGCCTCTTGAGCAGCATTGAAATGGATTGCTAGAGCATTGGCATCAATCATTTCGATGGCTACTTGCGCCTCTTTGATACCGTAACCGAGAGAGAGTTGTGGGGCTCCGATATTACCAACAAGGAAGGCTGTTGGGGCGGCTTGCCGGGCGATGATAAAGGATTCTGCTAAATTTGGGTCTTCGATGGCGGCACGTTGACTACCAACTCCCATTACCAACCCTAACTCCTCGACTGCTTGGGCGATATTCTGGTTGATTGGGATTGCTTCGCTATGACCACCAGTCATCGCTGTAATCATCAAAGGCGCCTTTAGCTGATGACCTAGGAAGGTGCACCGTAAATCCACGTCATTAAGATTAATTTCGGGTACTGCATTGTGTACTAACCGGATATCGCCAAGTCCTGTAGGGCATTCTGATTGTACCTCACGTTCAAGACAAATTCTTATGTGGTCGAGTTTGCGCTCCTCTGTCAAGGACTCCTTCCTTGTTCTACTTGCTTTGCCGGAGGATGTAACCAATCAGGCCGCCCCCATAATCCCAATAGGTAATTTGCCAGTCGGATACTTGTTCATGATTTCGCTTTCCACTATTTTATCTGATTTCAACGAGGCCTTTGGTGGCGTCAACGTAGAGTTGATCACCTGTCTTAATCTTCTCAATAGGAATCTTATCAACCGCCGGTATGTCACTGATGATACAGCCGACAGCAGTAATGGTTTCACACTCCTTATTGACAATAGCGACTGGAGCTTTACCGGTTTTTGCCAACTGATAGAGAACATAAGAGCCTACAGTTGAGCCTTTTCCTCTTGGAAAAACAAAGACTTTCCCCACAATCGACTTTCCCTCTAACTCGTGACCCTTCTCGACAACCACACCTGTATCTGGATCAACGCCTCCGTAAAACGAGATTCCTTGACTAGTTACTAATGCTTCTCCAGTAGCTGTACCTTTAACAATTGTACGACCTTGAAACTTCGTCATCCCGATAAGGCCTCCTGAATACACTCTTCCAAGCTAAGATGTTTAGTCTTGAATTTGTGGCGCCCCTGCGCGTAGTAACAGCCTTTCGCCGAATCGGTAGCTAGTCCTTTGAAACGACCCTTGATGGGTGCAACGACACAACATGTATCACAAGCGAATTTAATTCCTGCAGCTTCTATCACTGCAGTGTACCCCGCACGGTCGGCGATATGCTTTGTAGGCCGAGCAGTGGTCACCCAGGTTTCTTTAGTAACCTGTTTACCCTCAACAAGCTCCGCAATACGTCGAATCTCACGAATAGATGCATGAGGGCATCCGATGCTAACAAAGTCGATGGTAGCTGATTCATCGTTTAGCTCCTTCTCAGCTTTAGCCATATCCTTCTCAGTTACCAGTAGAAGATCTTGGGGAACTTCCGTTTTATTGGGCGTTATTCCCTTCATATGAAATAGAGCGGTACCACCGTAGGTAGCAATAGACGCACAAAAGGCCTTGAGTTCATCAGTACTAGCTTGGGGAACTCCCCTGATGTACGGAATCGCCCACCCAGCATTGCCATCTAAGATATCGCCAATCACTTTACCTAAGGTTCCAAATAGGGCTGTTCCTTGCACCTTAGCTTTTACCTTAATAGTAATGTGAGCTTGACGATTTTCGTCGAGGTGGTAGCCATATTCAGGTGTGACACCGGTCAGGGCAGCAGCTAGAGCGCTTGGTCCACCTTCTCGATTGGTTCGGGCTCCAATTACCGAGTTAGCAAAGCACACCGCACTGCTCTCAGCCCAGGCGATGTGTTCACCGAAGTGGGGGAGATTACCAACCAAGTAGGGCGTGCAAGTGCAGGTTGTGATGATATCCATCCTAGCAAACGCGTCAATCACCCGTCCTTGGTTCTTTGCGAATTCAGGGTCAATACCGAGCGCCCTCCAATTATCTAGATCCATCCCTGCAGGATTCAGTGTTGTGAGGACCCGGACCTTACCATCCTTTGCCATTTCAGCTAACCATTCTAAACCGGGTTCCCTTAGATTAGCATAGCTAACTCCGGCGATTTGAACGGAAGTGACAGGAATCATCCGTTTAGCATCATAAATTTCGCCTAAAGCCGCCAAGATTTCCATGCTTTTTTGGGTTGCCTTTCCATATTTTCCTGCTAGCATTTCTTGCTCAATTGACGCCAGTTTCATTCTCTTTCTCACCCCAAGTAATCTTTCAAATCAACCTCAGGAAATGGCGCCAAATCGTAGCCGGTTCCCTTCAATGGCTTAGTTAGATCAAACCCTATCTTTGTAGTCTGTTGTGTGCCTGGTTCCCCGCTGGGGTCTAAGCTGCTGCCTCTTTCCTTAGGTTTTATGACTAGATCCCGGTCACCTTGAAAGCGAGTGGCCATCGCCCATTCTACTTGGAGCGGATCGTAGATGTCAATGTCTCCGTCCACTATGAAGACGTGCTTACAGCTTCGATGTCCAGCAAAGGCAGCATCAATAGCGCTTTTCCCATCATCTTCCTTCCGTTTGTCAATTTTGACAATGGCATGAAGCCAGCTGCAGCCTCCAGGGTTGATATTAACATCTATACACTTAACACCGGCTTCGACAACCTTCTGGAAAATAGTGGGTTCTCGAGGCATCCCCATCAGCACCTTGTGTTCAAGGGCACCCGGGAGGAGTGCTTGCCAGATAGCGTCTTTTTGGTGAGTAATGCATTTCACTTCAAAAACGGGTTCTTGACGAATGACGTCGTAGGTTCCGGTGAGATCCACAAAGGGACCTTCGTCGTGGCGCTCGTTCAGGTAGACCCGACCCTCCAGCACCCACTCGCAATCTGCAGGAATTAGTAAGTCGGAAGTCTTTGCTTTCACAACACGAATAGGTTCAAGGGCATTCGCGATTTCTAACTCGTTGATACCAATTTCAACGGATGTAGCAGCAGCAATTAGAATGTTAGGTGAGTTACCAACACAGAAGGCTGCAGGCAGTTCACCTTTCTTTTCTAAAAATGTATGAAAGTCCCGGCGTGCTACTATCCGTGTGCTCATCTTGTCCTTCGATATCTGCATGGCCCTGTGGAAGTCTAGGTTCTGTCCATAGTCCTCGTGGGCTGTAACTACAACCGCTGACGAGATATAGGGGCCACCGTCTCGTTTGTTGTGGAGAAGGATAGGTACCTCACTCAAGTCAACTTTGGGTTCTACTATCTCTTGACATGGGGCTTTCTCAACAACCTTGGGTAATGATCGTTGTTCGATTGCACGTGTTAAAGTGGGGATAAGGTCACTAGTGGGTATTTCGAGGTAGGAGGCAATGCTGTCTTTTGTGCAAAAGACATTACCCATAATAGAATAACCAGGGGTTTCTTTGACATTTTCCAATAATACCGGTCGCGGCTCTACTGCCTTGAGGAGTCCCGCTGCCTCCAACTGCTTTGATACTGACTTGCCGACTTTTAGAAGTCGCCCTTCTTTATCCAGTCTTTCGATATACTCACGTAATCCCATGAAATGTCACCCCTAAACCTTAAACACCAATTCGGATTGTCCATACGCTGAACCCGCGCTGCTCGATAGCGCCTGCTACGTTGCTTTGCAGATCCCGTCCTGGTGTTAGAGCAATTACGTTTCCCCCACGTCCAGTCCCTGTCACCTTAGCACCCCACGCACCCGCTTTTCGTGCTACTCCTACTATCTCCTCGATTTCGTCGCAGGTGACGCCGATCTCGATGAGGAGGTTGTGGTTCTGGTTCATTAACAAACCAATCAACCTCAAATCCATCTCTACCAAACCTTGGCGACCAGCCTCCACAATATCTTTGTAGTCCTAAAGAATTTGCTCGAACCAGTTTACCTTTTCCTCTTTCATACGCCGGACGTCATCCACTACATCCTTTGTGCTAGCGGTAATTCCTGAACTGGCAATAACCATCTCGGTAGGTTCTTTCAGTTTGATTGTTTCAACTGTAGGAGGGTCACCAGAGGCACCTCTTTGAAACCATACAATGCCTCCAAAGGTGGCAACAGTGTTATCTAAGCCGCTTGGTGTGCCATGATAGCCTTTCTCCCCTTCAAAGGCTGCAGCATTAACCTGATGGTCGTCCCATCCCAAATCAAACTCGTCATTCAGTGCACGAGCTAGAGCACAACAACTAGCAGCGCTAGCACCAACTCCACTCGCACACACCAATCTCCCCTCTAAAGTGATGTGAATGCCTTGTTCACTTACATCAATATCCGCAAAGCGTAAAATATTATCGATAGAAACCCGCTGTTCCTCCTTCTTTTTACTCTTATATCCAGGTACAGCTGGCCTACGATCAGTTAATCTCCAACCCGGCGATGAAATTGGCCGTACATAACACATAGTGCTTGAGCCGATTGCTGCGGCAATCGCAGGCAACGCCTCACCCTGGTATTCATAAAGCACGAAATGTTCTCCAAAAAGAATAGACTTTCCATATCCGCTTCCTTTACCCATCAATGACACCGAAACGAGCTAGTTAGAGGAACTTAATAGCCTTTTCTCTATTTGTAGTCTTTCTCTTACATTAAGTCTCTCCGAAATGAGGCTATTGTGAAGCCATCTCCGAGGCTTGGCAGTCAACGCATCCATCTTGAGAGATGCCTTAACCTTCTATAAGGAACCTGTCTACTCTGTGCGACGCAGCATTGCCACGAAATCCTCAGGTCGGAGAGTGAACTCTGCATCTGGAGTTAGTTCGCCTCTTTCCTTGAGCACTTCTCTTGTCAACAACCAAAAAACCAGCGCTAATGATTGCCTTCCTTTATTATTCGCAGGTATAGCAAGATCAATAAAAGATAGAGAGTTATCCGTGTCTACTAGAGCAATGGTAGGAATCCGTATTTTCGCTGTTTCTTTCACTGACTGATAATCCGCGCGAGGATCAGTAATTAGAACCAACTCGGGTTCAGTGTATTGAGGAAGGCGGGGGTTAGTGAAGGTACCGGGGATAAACCGCCCAGCGAGCGGGGTTGCGCCAATTGCACCACAGAATGTTTTGATAGGCTTCTGTGCATATTGACGGGCGCCGACAACAACGATTTTTGAGGGATTCTCTTGACGTGCAAGGGCCTTTGAGGCAATCCGGAGACGCTCATCGAATTTTCTGATATCCAAGACATACAAGCCATCTTGTCGGATGCGATATATGTAGGGCTCCATAGATACGGTTTTTATTTGAGTTCCTATGTGGATACCGGCGGCTAGGTATTGATCAAGAGGCACAAGAAGGTCTTCAGTCATTTAGGTTTTCTCCGCGAATTGTAGGATATCGTCGATTAAATCGACGTGACTAAGGAGCATTCGACGGCAGCAGTACCGTTTAAGCCCAAGCGAATCTAGAACAGCAGCTGGATTTTCTCCTTGGCGAATACGGCGGCTATATTCAGTCCATTTATCGGCGACTAGCCGACCGCAGGTAAAACATCGAATCGGAATTATCATAGAGTAATCTCCTTTAACGGTAGCTCTTTTGTTTGCGGGCACGTGCACCAGGACCGCCGAACTTCTTAGGCTCCCGGCGACGTGAATCACCTGCAATCATACTGCGATCATAATCAATGAATAGAGTTCGGAGGTCGATGCTTTTAGTGAAATCTACAAGCCCCTTTGCGATAGCCATCCGGGAGGCCTGTGCCTGACCTATGGTACCGCCCCCGCGAACATTTATGCTTATATCAACTTTTTCGGTTATCTCTTTTGGTGCAAGAAGAAGAGGCTCTTCGATGATTTGCCTAGCAATTTGGGGCTTTAGGTGAGCTAGTAATATTTTGTTAATACGGACTTGTCCCGTGCCTTCGCGGACTGTCGCTCTAGCGATTGC
>CBDVBC010000030.1:0-9120 GCA_965372125.1 Candidatus Hermodarchaeota archaeon
GCTACTCCAGCGATGGCCAGAAGTTGTTTTTTCCAGAGGAGGATAATGTTCGCGGTGATTCGGTGGCGAAGGCTACCGTGGGGGCAATTAGTTGGGGGCATGCTGTAGTTGGTGTTGATAGTTGGGGTTACGAAGCAGTCACACCTGAGGCCATTAAGCAGCTTGGTGACGCGGATAGATACGCCAGGATGAAGTTGTATCGATCACTGCCAAATCGCATAGTCAACCATACGGAATATTACTCGCGAAGTGAAAAGGAGCTTAAATATGACACTTGAGTTTTGGATGTTGGTTACCATAGTGGCCTTGATGTTTTCTCTGCTGTTTACGCATTTACGAATTCGTAACCTTGAACGAAGGGTTGGTGAATGATGCCGTTTCAAGCTGCGTTTCCGACTCACACACTAAATGTGCCGTTTAATGAAGTAGACGACCCAAAACACGACGGCATGTCCCTTCGTGATTACTTTGCTGGGCAGTATTTAGCCGGGGTAGGGGTAGCTGTCGGTAATAATTGGAGTAAATTTGATTCTCTTGCGGTGGATTGTTATCGTGTGGCTGATAGTATGTTGGAGGCACGCGATGAACACTAATAACCAAGGACTCGAAACAAGTCGCCGGTCTGCACTTCCAACTATCGACGGTTTGCCATGGCATTTATCTGGTCCGCGTATCAAGGAGCTTGAAGCTGAGGTTGAGCGGCTGCGGCGATTCCCATTGGCGTTACAGCAGATTCAGGAAGAACGACAACCCGGTTGCATTGTCCCGAAGAGCTGGTATTGGCTGCTTAACCTCTATGAACGTATTTTTGAATTAGTTGAGGCAGAAGGGGAGATAAGTGATGCCACAGTTTGATTCCGACGTTGAACGACTTGAGTATTTCCTCGAGAGGCGCGAAGCTGAGATCGCAGTGTTACGCAAAGCCCTAATGGTCTTACTCGAAGAGGCAGAAGATATCCGAGAATACACACACGATTGGGATTGGAAATATGGGGCAATGTGGGATGAAACCTTGGCAAACGCTCGTGTGGTTGTGAGTAATTACCCGCCAGCTAACAAATCTCATCAAACGTCTTCTGCACCATAATCTCCTCATCCTCTAGTGGCAACTGTTTCCCTTCCCGGGAAGAGGCCCCCTGAACTACTTCGTTCATGTATCTCGCCTTCGCCAGCTTCTGCTGCTCTGCCACCGAAACCCCCTGGACCTCGGGTTCAAACTGTACGAACTCCTCGTAGCGCTCGTGGGCCAGGTTCTCAAAGCGGGTGTACTTGTCGAGCCAAGCTAGCTTAACGGTGCCAATAGGCCCATTACGCTGCTTGGCCACGATAAGCTCTCCAAGGCCCGCAACCCCGGCTTCGATGGCTGCTTCCTTGTCTTTGTAGAAGTATTCCTCGCGGTGGACGAATGCCACCACGTCGGCGTCTTGCTCTATGGCCCCGGATTCCCGGAGGTGGCTCAACCTTGGCCTATGGCCCTCTTTTCCACCCATCTCAACCATACGGTTCAATTGCGAGAGACACAGAACCGGAATCTCTAATTCGCGTGCCAGGCCCTTTAGTCGGCGTGCCATTTTGGCAACTTGCTCTTGTCTGGGGTCGCGAGGGTCATCTGGCTGGAGTAGCTGTAGGTAGTCGATAATCAGGAGCCCCAGGCCGTGTTGTCGCTTTAGTCGCCGCGCGGCGGCAGCTATCTGGGTGACATTCTTCATTGGGGAGTCATCAACGAACAGTGGAGCACCATTAAGCCCAGCTGACGCCTCCACGAGGCTTTTGCGGTCTAAGTCGGATAACCGCCCTATACGTATCCTACTGGCGTCTACGCGGCCCTGTGAGCAGAGCATTCGCTGGGCTAGCTCGATTTCGGCCATCTCCAGGCTGATAAACAGCGTAGGTATGCCACCGTGGATGGTTACGTATTCAGCAACGTTCGTGGCTAGGGCCGTTTTCCCCATCGAGGGCCTTGATGCCAATATGAATAGCTCGGAGTTGTGTAGGCCACCCGTCAGGGCGTCAAGGTCCAGGAAGCCGGTTTTTATCCCAGCTTCGCCACCGTTCATCCTGGTGTCAATGCGGTCGAAGGTGCGGATTAGCAGGTCGCTGATACCTGAGACGTGACCCTCTATACGGTCCTCATTGATGGCGAACACACGCTGCTCGGCATTACTGATGACTTCAGAGGGCTCTTTTTGGTCGTCGTAGGCGCTCTGGAGTGTGGTTACGCTGGCTGTAATAAGGGCCCGAAGTGTGGCTTTGTCGTGGATAAGGCTGGCGTACGCTTTGACGTTTCGGGTTGACGGCACCGATTGGGCCACTTCAGCGATATAGGCCGCCCCGCCTATGAGTTCAAGTTCACCAGCTGACTTCAATCGCTCCATGAGGAGTAGTGCGTCGATACGCCCACCGCCCTCGCGCATGGCTAGTATGTGTGAGAACAGCCGGCTATTGGCGTCTGCGTAGAAGTCAGTGGCCCTGAGAATCGGCGTTATCTCGTCGCAGGCGTTGGAATCCAGAAGCATACAGCCTATCACGCTTTTCTCGGCGTCTAGGCTGTGTGGGGGAAGCGAATCGAGGAGTTCTGGGTCGGCTCGGAGCACTGGCGGCCCTTTCTGTGTCATCCAGCCACTTCGTGAATATTTTGTTGTTGTTTTGCAACCTGGCGAGTACCATTATGTCGAAGTGCTGATTAAGGAGTTTGGTAACGTAGTTTTCATCGAAAGTGAGCATTTAGTAGAGTCCCCTGTATTCGTAGGTATACGAGACGGAGGGGTCATTGACGGTAAGCCACTTCTGGAGTTTGTATTCGTGCTGGCGCACCGTCAGCTCAGGGAAGGCTTCATTGGGCGTGAAGTATCTTGCTGCAACATAGGCATCTTCGTACATGTGCATGTACGGTGCTGGCGGATTCTGTACTTCAACATGTTCACCATCCTTCGGTCCACCAATACAACAAACGAAGACGGTATCTGGCTGTCGGTGCAAAAAAAGAGTGATAGCCTCTCGCTCCTGGTGCTTGGCTTCATCCTCCGGGAAGAAGCACTTTTGGCGGTTGGTCATGGGTTTTCCTTTCAGCATAATCTCTCACAATCCCAATCGGCCCCAAGTAATTGACGGGCCACAGCAAGTACCAAGTCCTCACGGGCGTGTCGCGTGAGCATACTAGCAATACGAAGCGTGCCAGAATTCAGAATCGTGCTGAATGCTTTCGCAACTACGTCGCGGCCCTCAAATTCTTGTAACTCCAGTGGGCCGTACTCGCGGGGCGGCTTAGGGGGCTTTTCGGGTATTGCGGGGAAAACGAGCCCGCTTTCCGTGCATTTCAGTTTCATGGGGTTTCCTTGATCTTGAGTATCGCGGCGCAGATGGCGAGTGGGCCGGTGGGGGCGATATGTAAGCCTCCGTAACGATCCGCTACGACAAAGCCACCATGTATTGATCCATGAAGACAACCTTGATGTTCATCGGGAGAAAATAACCCCACTTTCTCCGCCGCCTTCATGGCGTCGGTCATGTCGGTAGATGGGCGGAATAATCGGCCCGTGCCACGGGAATCTGCAAAGATGTAGAGTTGGCTGCCGCTCCCGGGGGCGTTCTTCTGGCGAAAACCCACGGCTTTCGCTACCGCGAGGTCGAGTTCCGGGGATGGGATGTCGGTGGTCATCTGACTCCACTATAGCTTGCGACAGCCACATGGTGGCCATCTGGTAATCCGAATATTCGGTTGTAGATGTAGACGTGGATAGGGCGGTGATTTCCTTCGCGAGGACCATATCGCTCGGCTACGGCGCCTAGATACTCCCGCTCCTGGGCTTCTCCGTCGAATGGCCCGCCGGCGAAACAGATGATGAAGTCTTTGGTCATGGGTTTGTCTCTATTCTCTCGATGGCTTCTCGTATATATTGCACGTCGTCATCTATGGAGCTTGTGCGGGCCATGAGGATTATCGCGATGATTGCAAACGCAAGAACCAGTAGGCAGCCGCCGTCGTCGTTTTCTGTACTCATTACTTCAGGCTCCTGGGGTTAGGGATTTCTTAAATGGGGGCGGCGGGAGTCGAACCCACTGGGCGCCACCGTTACAGCGGCGCCCTTCACCGATGAACCCGTGCGTTTGCGCGATACACGGTTTCTACACGCCCCCATAAGCCCGACGACTATGTTAGCCGCCGGGCTGGGTTACATGGGTGGTTTGTAGGGATTTATTACTTTATCACCTGTCACTGTGGCATCACCTCCCTTGGGCCCGGTTGGGCTGGTTGTTTCGCTTAGGACGTGGCACATTTAATCATCCCAGGGGTTCCCAGGGGTCAGGTTGGAATGTCGCGCCGTAATATTCGGAGGGAGGGCCTTTCGGTTGCCCCTTTAGTATTGCGTCGATTTTTTCACCCATTGCCTCCTGCATGGTGAGTAATCTCTTTAGTTGGTCTTCGACCCTAACTAGCCGGGCCCAGTGGTCTTTTGATTCCATGGTCTTACTTCTCCCCCCGGAATCTGAGCTTCTGGTCTGGTGTCGATGGATCTCGGATTGTCACATCCGCAAATAGGCCATCGTTGCCGAATTGCATTGACACATTCAGGAGGGCTTCCGAGTGTATCTCGTTGGCATTGCGCACATAATCAGCAATCGCGTGCTTCATTTCACTGGCATCTAGTCTTACGATCCACTGCATGAGATTCTCCTCCAATTCGTGGAAAGGTTTCAGTTTACTTCAATTTTTCATCCATCCACTTCATCAGATCCACATAACACCTGGTGCCGGCCATAAAGCCACATGATGCTAGTTTCGCAAAAAACCCAACCAAGGTGAAGGGCAACACCAGGGGCAGGATACAAAAGGCCAGAAGCAGGACTAGGAATGTCATTTTGGTTACTCCTTGGGGTTCGTGAAAGGTTCCATTTTACCGTATTTTTCGCGAGCAAGGGCGATCAGTGGGATAATTGCGGTCACGAAGCACACAGCTACGAATACGAGGCATACTGTTAATTCCATTACTTAGCTCCCTGGGTTAAAAGGTTCCATTTTACTCTAATTCGCGGTTTGGGTCAATGAGTATTCCATCGCTACTCTACTATCTCCTACAGGGGTCATCTCTGATTCCTAATTGTACCCGACACCCTTGCGCCATCTCTATTATCAGTTTACTGAAAGTGAATTCGCGCCCCAGGCTGTGCTGCCCACGACTTTGCAGTTCCTTTTTGAATTTCCTCAAATCCTTACTGGCAGCGTCATTGAGTGTTATTTTCTTCATTTGTCAATCTCCTTGAGGATTCACGTGAATTACCATTCTGTCAACCCCATGGAGGGACTAAGCTACAGAAAGTGTTACCCCCATCTCGTGGGCTAGTTTGTCTGCTTCGGAATTGGTGATAAGCATACAATTCCTCGCTGCTTCAATCGCGTCAATTACACTTTCTTTGATGCGGATGTGATTGCACAACTGAAATAGTATCGCGTAATTCGTCATCGTTCTTCTCCCTTAGTTAAGATAGTTGTCAAGCCCCCGGTTGGGGGATACTCTTTACTATCCCCCCGAGAGTGGGGAAATAGAGACCACTGCTTTCCTGAAAGTCGGCACTTTTCGCTTCCCACCACCCCTTAACTATAGCGTTTAAGCGACCAAAAAATGGCCCGTAATAGGCTACCCTACTTAGGTACCTCGGCTCTTATGGACGACCCTTTTGGTAAGATGGGTAAGGATGTTTTACCTGCCGAATAGACGCTTTAGGCGGGCTATCTCCTCTGCTGCCTTATTAGCATTGATCCTTTGCTCTTTCCGCCGTTTGGCGTCGTATTCCCTGCGTTTAGCCTTGCGGTCTGATTCCTTTTCCCTGTGGGCAGCTCGGCCCGTGTGCATAGCCGCTATATGGGCCTTTGTGCGAATAGTGGGCTCCGGGGCCGGTAACGCGCCATGAGTGAAGTCTTTCATCCAGGTGCAGGCCTCTACGCACGAGATGGTGTATTCCACGAAGTCGCACAGGATGACATTGCCGGGACGGAAGCGGTATTTACGGCCTATTTTACGTAGGGTCTTCAGTCGCTCGGGTTTACGGGTTATCCAGGCGCGGGGGGCGCAACCGGATTGAGTTACGGCCTGGCAGCAGCCAATGAAGACGTTTGTCGCCAGGTCGCTGTTTTCCTGGATGAAAGGCTTACCCACCACCTTCTTGAGGGCGGATATATTGGATTTCAGGGCTCTGATGAGGGACTTCTGGTTCATTTGAGTTCAATATACCATGCCCATGAGGCGAGTGGGTATTCTGGGTAGTTTGATTGCCAGTAGTCTACGAAGGACGAGTATCGCATGCCGCCTACAAAGCCTGCGGACGTAACTTGCTCAGATGTTATTTCGTCTAGCTTCACTGGCCGGCATCCGATCACCATGCTGGTGAACCGTGCGAGTTCTTCGGGCATCGTCGAGGCGGGTTGTTTTTTAATCTTACTATCACACCAATCTATAGCCGCACCACTAGATCCTTCATACCATTCCTCCTGCCACGCGATCACGTCGCGGGGGGCGAGGGGGTGTTTTGGCCGGGCTAGGTTGTCGCAACACTGTATCTCGTCGCATTCGTGGCACCACTGCTGGCCCTCGTTGCATTTGTCGGTTACGTCGTGGACTGGGTTCAGTAGTTCCATGGGCCGCAGGATTGCTGCCAGGTCCGGGAGCTGGTCGAGTTCGCGGGGCGTGGGGATGAGGGCGTGAGTGGTCATAGGTTCTCCTGGAATTCGATTTGTGGGGTTCCTGATGTCTATTCGGCGATGTGGTTGGGAATTATTCCCCACCACGGCGAGTTTTGGCATTTGGCCGGTGTGGTTGCTATATGATGAGGGGCCCCACTGCCGAGGGGGGGCCGGCGGGGTCTTGTTGGTGGCCTACACCCTATTGTTGCGCTATGTGTAGGGTGTTATGATAGGTTAGGTAAGCCGATCTTGTCTGTTGGCGGACCCTCCATTTTACTGCCCCCCCGTTCGAGGGGTAATGAACCCGCTCTTGGGGCCTTGACAATCGCCCTAACCCCATACTACCAACAGAGTTGTGTCAACCCCTCGCGCCAATGGGAACTTGTCAACCCCCCCATCAATCTGGGTGGCATCCAAGCAAGTCTCGTGCCAATCGACAACAAAATCGTCGTCAACCCCCCGGAAGAGAGCGATTTTCACATTTGCCAAAGTGTCCAGCCAGATCGCAACCCGTTGCCACGAAACGATTTACGGCGATTCCGGTTGAAAAAAAAAGTTCCCGCCGTAAATTTTCGGTGGACCCAGAAATTTTCGCCAAGACAGGATGCCCGATCATGCCACAAGATCCCCTAATCACGCAACCAGACCCCCCAATCAGCTACAACGAAGCCATGCGGTTGGAGTGCGGTCCCCCAATGGAGTTTGCCGACGAGGACGGAGAGACCTACCCTGCTTGCGATCTGAAAACCGCCAGAGATTCCCTTGTGGGGTTAAATTTCTGATTGCGACCCCCCGGCATTGCCCACACCGTATCAGGTAAGGCGTGGCTCATGCCACATCGCCGGGTAGGGTCGCCACCTATAGCGTAGCGTTGACCATCCCCAAACCCCTGGAGTGCCCCCCATGCCCAAGCCGTAGCGAAGGATGACCGCTAGACACAATAGGCTGGTCTAGCGCTTACCCTTCCCATTCTCAAACTGGAGATTGATACTATGGCGGACACACGTACTGCAACCGACGAGACGGGCGCAACGCCCACTGCTCTCGAAAAAGAGCAGACCTTAGATGAGTACCAACAGGTGCTCTTCCTTCGGGTCCAAGACCCCGATGACGAATTGACAATAGCCGATATGATGAAGGCCGTCACCGCCCGCGCAATGGACATCGCCGATGATGCCAAACGCGCAGCCTTGATTCGTCGGGAACTGGAGCCTATCGACGTAAACGATGGGGGCAATCTATCGTGGGATTGTCGCCCATCTCAACGCGGCAGTAGCAACGCAAACTGTATGCTACATGCATTCGCCAACCCGAAGGCGTTTCTGGGAATCATGC
The DNA here is from genome assembly GCA_965372125.1 of Candidatus Hermodarchaeota archaeon. Lineage (GTDB taxonomy): Archaea > Asgardarchaeota > Hermodarchaeia > Hermodarchaeales > Hermodarchaeaceae > YT-063. The sequence goes on from CBDVBC010000030.1 coordinate 8,015, forward strand.
GTCGTGAGCTTGCAGGCAAGCCGTCCAGTGTGGACGTTACGCCCAAACAGGGCAAGCCGTACACAAAACACTTTCGGGGTGCGTTGTATGTCGGCTCAACCGACGCGAACACACCCGGGATTCGTGAGATTCTCGACCTAGTCGAGCCTCTCTATGACGACTTCGTCGGCATCGCCGTCAAGCACCCATTGGTCAAATAGGGCCAACCACTACCCCCTACCGTGCGGAACTCCTGTATCAATACCATGTGCAGCAAGCCGCATCGGCAGGGGAGTGTAGTTTGCCCTCTTCACCCTCACAATGGAGAACACAATGGAACTAAGCCCCGATCTAGCATTCGGTTGCAGATGCCGGGAACATCCCCCGGATAGTGCAACTCACATCGGAAATCAGATGGAGTTTAATCAACTCCACTCCAGGGTACACGTGGGACTATGTACTCTGAATGACTGGTTGGCGTATGCTTTCTATTGGGGACCAATACCCCAGCGCTGCCGACCCCATTAAATCAAAGTAACGGCGACCCCTCAGGCTGGTCGGGTAACTCACCCGGCTGGCCTTTTTTTGTGGACGAACAGATTCCCCCCCTCAGAGGTAGCACTAGCAGAATTGCCGGCAAGGGGTCATTTGCGGCCGACCCGCCGACTCGACCCAAACTGCACGAGCCGTCCGAAAGCGTCGAGGATCGGCTCCTATGGCCTAGAATCGGCAACCCAGCGGAATCGGCAGCCGACAACCGAAAACTCACCCCGCCCTCTACCCCCGTCCCCCTCTCGTGGGGCATGAGGATAGGCGACGGGATGCACACCCTCTGCACTAGGGGATAAGGCACTCGTTTTGTACTAATGGAACCCCGAGTCAAAGAACACATTACACGGCGGCTGTGATACTGGCAACTAGAAGGCCAAGGCCGTAAGGTACAGCCGAGGGAAGGAGCCAGTAGGCGCCACCGGCTCTCTCTGGGTCGCCTACTTGCGGCAAGAGAAAGGCTGCCATGCCATCGGGTGATCGCCGATAAACGGTGGGCCGGTCCGTCGTTTTTGTACCAACTGAACCCCGAATCAAAAGGCGAGACAATGGCAAAGCGACGAACATCGACGATTGAC
>CBDVBC010000031.1:0-8951 GCA_965372125.1 Candidatus Hermodarchaeota archaeon
ATGCTTGATTTCAAGCGTTTTGAGGAGTTTGACTATCTCGTTTGTTGTGAAGGTCAATTTATTTACCTCTTGTATGTTCTAGATGTGAAGCCAAGGAGCTGGCTTCTCCATTATCCGTCTCTATTACCTTTTTTAAGACTTTTGCCTAAGTGCCTAGTTGGTTTGTTATTTCCAGATTAGGTATTGTTTTTTTGATTATCACAAGGTGAAAGGCTCCGGAGACTAGTCCGGTGCCTAGGGAAGGGGGAACCAACCCTCAAGGAGGTGATAAGGCTCACGAGGCTACACAAACACATGATAGGTACGCGTCTGGGGTTCCTGCGGGAACACGGTTTACTAGACGAAAAATTAGACAGGAATACAGGGGATGTCCGTTACTGCCTCACAGAAGAGGCCCGCCACCTCGCAGCCGAAGCCGGAATCCACTGAATGAACCGCTGATAAGAAATATCAGACCGAGTTTTTCTGTCGTGTCTCTAGCCTTATAGGAGCGTCAAAATTATGCCTTTGCGGGGCTTCGGGACTAGTTTTTCCTAGCTTCCTAGGCGCCCCAGATGCTCTCGACTGAGAGGTGGGTGTCTGGAATCGCCTTAGACGGCTTCTATCCCCGTCCTGGAAGGCGGGTTCCTGCCCGGTGTAAGCCTTATATGGGTGGGAAATCAGCACCTCCGTTCTTAGACTTGTTAGTGATCACTAGCACATAACATCACCGTGATGATAAGACTATGGACTATACAGAAACCAACATTTGCTCTTTTTCGACTTCTGTTCAGGTGGGTAAAGGAGAAAGCCGCTCCCCCCACCTAACCGGTCTTGTCTACTATCCAATTCATGATATACTCAACCAGAAATGAGGTTCCCATAAATGAAACTTAAACACGCGTTAATTATTTCATTCGCGGTAATCGCGATATTCCTCTTCGTGTCCACCATACCTCAAGGCGCTCATTATCAGGGGCATAGCCTTGTCTCCAATGCCAAGGCGAAGGTGGACAGGACAGCAGATGATCTAAATGACTTCCTCAGAGCGGAAGGTTACTCTCGTAAAGAGTTTGTTGCAAGAACGGATTTTACTGGCAAATCGATGAATGATTGGTATGTAAAATTGGAGCGAATAACGCCCATAAACAAAGTGGTCAGGAACACGACTGATATATGGTACGATGCTGCCGGACAGCGTCAGGCAGCGCACGAGTTGAACTATATACATATAGACAATCTGACTCTGACGCTAGGTGAGATAAATCCCAAGACGAACTGGATTACTTGGGAAGACCCAGAATATAGTCGGGTAGGAGAGTCCCACAGACGATATCAAGAAGAACCCGTGTGGCACTTTAAGAAGAGGCTTGGCGAGGAAGCTGTATTAAGGCGCGAAGCACTCGAACGGGAATACGGTATAGAAGACATTAACACCGTACTGGATTCAAGTTCTCGGCATATAATTCGGATGCTTAGACGGGCATGGGATGAACCTGATATCCGATACGACGTCGGTGAAGAACTAGATAGGTACTTCAGGGGGTGTCGTAAGAGCACATATAAGTGGCGAATCAGTCCCCATGACAAACCAGGTTATTACCAATTATTTGGACGACCACGTCCTTACTTAAATGGATGGACCAGTAGAACGGATGTAAGCGCTACCCTAACACCGTGGCATGTCCACCTCAACGGGAGAACACAGACCATCGAACAGTTTTTCGGTGAGATCTGTGGACAGGAGGACAGGGGGCTTTTTGATCCTGACCTTAAGATGGCAGTTGTCGTTGATGACATGTGCCCAGAAATGAAAGACATGCTTAAAGAGGTAGCTGGGTATTACGACCCGAGTAGCGCCGTACTCTATGCGGCAATCGATCTTTACGGGTCCGATGATTATATGCATTTGTTTGGTACCCGTACCTTTGAACACTACGCTAATGATATCCAGGCAGGTTATGCGGTGGATAATAATTTCTTGATTAATGGCTATCATGTTGTCTGGGTAACCCAATCAGATAACCGCGAGAATGGGTATGTAGACTATGGCCAAGGCAGCGGTGCATACTTTGCCTATAACCTCGACATGTATCAGCGCCAGGTACTCAGCTACTGGCTTAGAACACGCGCTGGAACCCTAATCATAGCGGGACAAGGAGCCAACAAGGAAGAAACATGGATGGCGCACCCTGCATCCTTTACACAGATGATTCCCCTCAACTACTTCGAGGAGGACTCAGACCTCGATGATTGGACAAACACAGTAACAGACTCCACATGGGGCATGAACGTCGTCGATGGTGGCTATGTTAGCAAATGTCTTCGCACCCAGATTGACGAAGAACCAGGTAGTAGCTCGGAAGTCACATTGGAATACGACTTCTCCGACGAACCTATACACGCACGCTTCGCTCCAAAACTCCACTTCTGGTACAAGATAGAAGGGGAAGGCGCCTTCACGATTCAGTTCAAATTAGTAAACCTCGATAAGAGTGGTAATGAAGACATTGTGGAGGAGAGATACTGGTTAAGTCTACCATTGTTACACGTGCATAAAACCATAGGTAACACTGAAGGGAAATGGAAGGAGGTTACAATTGACATTCAGGCACATTGTGCCGACGCAGGCTATCCTCCACCAGACCAATTAATCGGGCTGAAGTTTAGTATGGCTGATGGTTGTTCTCAGACATGTCTCTATATCGACGAGTTAGTGATGCGAACACCCAAGATAGGTTCTCAGGAACCTTTCATGGATATGACGACACGACTGTTTGGTTTCGGCGAGTCCTTCAACCATCCCGACGCTATCACATGGAGTAATCTGCAGGGTACGGTTGGTGACTACACGAACTGGGCTACGGAGTTTGTTGACGGCGACTATGCACTCTTTCATATATGGGCAGCCCTGCCAAGCACACCAGGCGCGGTTCCAGGGCCATACCCAAGCTCGCCCGAGAGCATGTGGTGGGAGATTGACAGGGGCGCTACCTGGATTCAATATCTCAACACCACGAATCCTGTTCAGAAGAAATATGTAGCGGGGTTCGATATGACCAACCTCGGAACCACCGAGGTACCCATCTGGACACAGAATAGTGAATACGCTCCGCAATACGTCGTCCAGACCACCAATAATACTCAACTGGTCTTCGACGATGTCGCCGGATTCTTATCATACACTTCGAACTACCCCTCAACGATATGGGGGGTGGGATTACAGACCACGGGCGCAGTGGCGGGTTTTGCCCTGAACCCTGACCGACCCTACACGCTAGGGCAGATGGTCTACGCTCCTAGGCTACAGGACAGGACGCTCCCGACACTAGGCACCGCCCAGTACCACGTAATGCCTCGCCTCATAGCGAAAATCGGGGGCAACTGGTACCAGCGAAGTCTAGCGAGGATAAACAAGGATTATTGGGCTTCAGGACCTGGGGGAATAGATCCACGCCTTTCGATTTCCGCTTACAGGAACGAAACGGGTGGGTGGATGGAACTATCCTACACCACGGAACACGCCTCCGTCCTATCATCTGAATGGAGTTATACACTAATTATCAGGGTCTATGACAACGACTCCACACCCCACCTCAAGATTCGTCTAACGTGCCACTCCCACAACCTACAAGACCTTGGGGTGGCTTACGACGTTCTCTCAACTGGCTGGCGCTCAAACTACGACCTAGACCATGTCGTATCGGGCGATGGGCAATATTCGGTTGACGTACTACACGATATAACAGACGTTGACACGATTCTGAAACTGGTCAGCCAGAACAACAGGGGCTTCCTACTGGACTTTGCCGACATGCGCGACGCTGGCTTCACAAGCCCCCGCCTACGCGTCCTCGACGTTGAGGCTCCCTGGGGCGGAACGCAGCGAGTGGTACAGATTGGTATGATGCACCACGACCCCATACTCGCCAACACAACAGTCATTATCGATCCCGAGTTCTACGGAAACAACGACGTGGACGATGTTTGTGCATGGTACGACGACACAGAAGCTTATGGTGGTAGCGAATCAGGCGACCTCACCCTTGGCGTGGACACCTACGCGGGATACGAACAGCAGCAGATATCGATATACCCCGTAGCCGACTCGTACGTCTACTCATATAGCGCCAACAGTAACTACGGCACGGCAGGCTACCTCTACTCCGAATACTACAACCCATGGTGGGGGTCAGATAGGAAGAAACATATCTATCTGCGCTTCGACCTCTCATCCCTCCCCTCTGGCGCCGTCATCACAGGTGCGGTCCTTATGCTCAAAATAGAGGGCGTAAGGAGTCATGGGCGCGACTACGTCAGGGCGTATGAAGTCTCCGACAATGGATGGGGCGAGACGGGCATTACTTGGAGCAACAAACCCAACATGCAAGGAGAACTCGATGTAGAAGGAGGTGGAGGGGTAGGGACTTGGGACGAGTTCATCATGACTAGCTGGGCGCAAGAAAAGGCGGGAGGGGGTATGAGTGTTGGATTACGAAGTGATTATACTTCAGTGTTCAGGACGGAGGGTCTTAATTACTACTCGCGCGAAACAGGTGGCGCGGATATGCCCTATCTACTAGTGACCTGTGACGTACCCGTGGAACACTACAAAGCTAACCGTATACTGACACGCTTTGACATCACGGAAATCACGTCGAAAGTCAATGTTCAGCAGATAGATTCTGCTACCCTCAAATACCTCTTAACCAGCTCTGGTGGAACCGCCTCTAATCAAATTATTTTGCAGCGCACTACCGACCCGTACTGGGAATCGTCCACACACCAAGTAAGATGGGGATGGAGTGACCTAGATACAACTCCCATCGGTGGTCAATACTTTGAGCCCTTCTTGCATTGGTATGTGACCGACAGTGTCCAGGATGCTTATGACGAGGGGGCTAGTTATGTAGCCTGGAAGTGGTGGGTAGAGAACGACGCGAATTTGAACTTTGAACAATGGTATAATTACGCTTGTAACATCGATCCAATGGGAGGATGTGGAGGAGGCAGTTACCTTGAAATCATCTACTCCGACGTGAACTTTGCCCCCACGATAAGCGGTACCCAGATACTGGGCATGGACGACGACGGCGACGCAGGAACAACGGGCTTCCTACAGGATAATAGCTGGGGCTACCGCAAGGAACACATAATCTTGGGTTCGGACGAACCACTATCCAACTATCAGATCCACTTCAATGTCCACCGCTGGACTGGCGACCCTATAGACATGCCCGCTGACTCTCTACAGGACGTATTCATCGAGAGTACAAAGATTCGTTCAGACTTCGCCGACCTCCGCTTCACCGATGATACCTGTACCGAGGCGGGTAAGCTCGACTACTGGATAGAGTCAATTTCGGGTGATACCGCAAGTGTTTGGGTTGAGGTAGGCACGATTCCCGTGGGGGGATGCGATATCTACATCGTCTATGGTAACAGCGGCGCAGCTTCAGAAAGCAGTTTATCCAACACAATGCTGTTCGGCGACGACTTCAGTGACCCTGCAACGGTGGGTACAGACGACGGAACCTTAACTGGGAGCGGTACCCTGTGGAACTGGGAGCGACCAGACTTCACCGAAGGCAGCGAAAGCTTCAGTGTGTCGAATGGTGAACTATACATCAATACCCTGTCAACCGGACACAGTCATGGGTTTACGTTCTCAGCGGGTACACTAGGCTCTCTCGACGTTTTTTCGGGCAACTTCGCAGTTTACGTTAAGGCGCGATGGGAGAGCTATGATACTTACAGGGGTGGAGGTTCGTTCGCCCCTGGTGCATACTTCCTCGATTCCTCTGGTGACCATTATGGTTGTGGAGTGGGGCTGCGGGGCGACTATAGGATAGAACTCCGCCGTTTCATAGATGGTGTCAATACTCGACAGAATATTTCGCCTGATTATGACACGGGTACCTACATCCTCGACATGACTCGTTATGGGACCACATGGAGCGTCGATCTCGGCGGGACCTACGACACCAACAGTATCGACGGGTCGGGTTCAGGAGACAGTGGCAACCTCAACTTCTTCATACAAACGATGCTGGATGAATGGTCTGATGGACAACCAGTGGACGTCGAGGCATACTTCGACACGGTCTTCATACGTCAGCTCACCGACAACGAGCCCACCCATGGTAGTTGGGGTGTCGAGGAAGTGGATAGTGGTGCCACTCCTATGGATAACTGCTATGCTGGTAAAACTTACACGGTAACCACAACCGTAGATGACCCGAACCTCGTCAGCGACATCGCTCTTGTGCGCGTCCTCATCGGAGGCCAAGAGCTCACGGCTACATATAATACTGGTACCCAGACATTCGATATGACCCCCAGTATAAGCGGCGGATCAGTTCACACTGCCTTCGACCCCTTCTCAGATACCTCTGTCACCTTCTGTTGGACATATTCGCCTGAATGGGCGTCGACCACACTGGTAGCTGCGGACATTCAGGTGGAAGTGACGGAAGCCGATACGGGATTTCCAGGATGGGACCCCATACATACCTACACGGAAACTCTAGTAGACCATGTGGACTTATTCCGCCACGTTAAACTAGTCAACTTTGATACGGAAGAAAATATAGCTAATGCTGGAGGTTCTATAACGTGGATTGGCGAACTCCACTATCGCGATGCACAAGATGTATACCACCGACCCTACGACAATGCCGATAGTGATGACTGTGACATAGTCATCACCCATGACATACCGAGCGTGTCCTATGGACATGGCGACACGGACGCCCAAGGTGGTTTTAGTATCATCACCTCCGCGGGGGATACGTGCTTTGCCTTCTGGGGTAAGGTGCAACTCGAGCACCCGTATATGGGGAATTATGATGGTTTATGCTACCCTAATGGCCCCGTGATGCCCAAGGGGATAATCGTGAACAAGTTGGTATTAGAGTGGAGCTACGGACCCCCCGATGGCGATTGGGTGAACGATGGGCAGGAAGTGTACTGGACGGTCAGATGTAGGTATGCTTATCCATGTCCCATCCCAACCGATATCGATGGGTTCGAGATAGAATGGATGGGCCAGACATATGTTGAAGGAGGACAGGGTGATCAGGATGGATGTATAAATGGAATCTTGCGGCTTCCAGCCGTGTCCCGTATTGTTACGGAGGAAACGTTCACCGCAATCCCAACGAGTGATGGCGAGATTCAGGGCTACGGCATCACTGTAGGCGACCCAATAGAGCGCACCGTGACTTGGACGCATGTAATTACCGAAACCTATGCCACACAGTACAGCCTTGACGCTTCCAGTACCGAAGGCGTATACATTTGGGGATGGGCTTACTATGCCCACGACACGAGTATAATGTACAACGGAGACCTGGCCTTCAACAAATATCCTGAAGGCAGCGGAACGCCGATAGGCGACCCGATAACCATCAATTTCGTGGACGGGTGGGGATACACCTACTACGACGGTGTATCGGACAACCTCAACTTCGACTTCGACATCACCAACCCTGCCAACAACGGTGAGGGGATAACAACATACGACACAACTCCCACCTTGTGTAAATGGTACCTTACTGGTGATGACGACGGATTGGTCAGTAACCCCGACGAAGACTACGACGGTTTACCCGACTCTTGGGAACAACAATATAGTATCTTCAATGGATATCCAGGCGGACAAGATCCGCAAGACTTCTCAGACTACTACCTGGACTACGACGGTGACGGGTTCCCATCCTACATGGAATACGAGTTAGAGACCTCCCCTGTTGACCCACTATATCCTGGGGCAATGGAAACAGAAGCTATTCTCTCAGACACCTTCGACACAATCTCCGACGTGAGTGTTTATCCGTATATCGAATTCGTCGCTTCCGGTTCCTCATCACTATTCGTGAGTATCTCCTTCTGGTACTTGGGTAGTGAAACATACACTACTGCTTGGATAAACGTCTATGGGTATCGAACCTATCGTGTTCCACATGGACAGAGTGGACCTGTGGATTGTATAAGTATCAAACTTCGTACCACCGACGGACACAACACAACTCTGGAAATGGACTGGTTGGAAATTTATCACCCCGACCAGGTACCAAGACCGCTGGTCTGGACCGGTAACTCCGACATGCAGAACCCCAAGACAGTATATGTCACCGACGCTGGCGGGATAAAGGGCAGCGTTCCCAAGGCACTTCCGACAGGAGATAATAGTGTTTATGGTATGGATATCTTCTCGACAATGCCTGGCTGGTGGATGGAGATGATGGGATGGAACGGTATGATACCAGGCATGGTAACAGAGAGCCAACTCCAATCGTCTCTGAGCGACGTCCATAACTACGCTTCCTATATCACAAAATCCTCTGCATTCCCGTGGACGGCGCATTACAGCCCACTAGAAGAAGGAGAAACATTCCGTCCCGAAGCGGACATGGTTCAGTCAATCCATACTGAGACCAGTCTCCTCTTAGATCTTAATGCATACCTCCTCTTAGAACTTAATGATATAGTTACACCTCTGGGGTGCTGGGTCGAGGATGCGTGCTGGGAGGATAGTCCATTCCGCTTCGACACGGTGATGGGCGAGATGGAAGAGACAATACTGGATCCCACCATGTTCGCAGAGAATGTGGAAAGGGGCGGTTACGCCATAGAGATTGAGGAGATAGACGCCCACACTGTAAAGGTAAGCGTTTACATGAAAAATAACGAGATACACTTCCCCGAATTGTTTGATAGCGGGAATGAACCTCCTACAGGAGTGCTAGACCCCGCAACCGACTACTTCTGTGGTACCATCGCGTGGATTGAGGGCGAGGTGAGCGACGTTTCCAGTTCCACTGGCCTACTATCGGTGACTAGTAACAACAACCACCTGACCTTCATAGGTACCCCCTCAGCGGACCCAGAGTATGTAATGTGGGTGGACTTCACGCTCCACTTCACGGGTGGGTACGACGCCATAGATTTGACAGAAGATTCGATGGATA
>CBDVBC010000032.1:0-8943 GCA_965372125.1 Candidatus Hermodarchaeota archaeon
GATTCGTCGGCTGCCGTCCTTCGCAATCATGACTAGTTCATAGGTGCTTGATTCTCCTGTTATCCTTTTTTCCGTTTCAGCCTTTAGCTTTGCAATCTCTCCTTCATCAATGAGGTCCAAAACAGACATGCCCATTAGCTCCTCTAGGTCATAACCAAGCATGCTCGCAAAGGCGCTGTTCACAAAAGTGAGGTTCTCCTCATTATCAACAGCTCCAATCCCTTCGGGCAATCTTGTGATGAGCTCGCGATATCTCTCTTCGCTCCTTCTGAGTGCAAGCTCCGCCTCCTTAACCTCGGTGATGTCTCTGTGGAAAGACACAATAGAGGTGATTTTACCCTCTGAGTCTCGGATTACTGATGCACTGCAATCCACTATGATGGTTTTTCCATCTTTACTGATAAGCTCCATTTCTCGTCGCTGGAGGCCCCCCTCCAAGAGGAGTGGTAGGTCCCTTTCGAAGATTGCTTGTGAAGGAGCAGTGAAAAACTCAGTAAAACACTTTCCCACCAACTCCCCCTCCGTGTATCCAAGAACACTAGCAACTATTGGATTCGGTTTCAGGATTACGCCCTGTAAATCTATGATGTAAATCATGTCAGGTGAGTGTTCAAAGAGTGTGCGAAAACGCTCCTCGCTGGCCCGTAGCTCCTCCTCCACTCGTTTGCGTGCGGTGATGTCTCGAACAACGCTTTGGAAGTAGTATGGTTTTCCTTCAGCATCGGTCACAAGTGCAGCGTTGATTTCTACTGGGAATAAGGTTCCGTCCTTATGACGGAAAACCCTTTCATATACCGGAACCGATTCACCTGCCAACAACCTGTTGATAACATTGAGGCTCTTGGGATATTCAATTGGAGCGACCACCTGGTCCACATGCATCCCCACAAGCTCCCTTCTGGAGTAACCCATCAGGTCAGCGGCTCGTTGGTTTACCTCAAAATGAAATAGATCCAGGTCGATTAAGAAGACCGCGTCGTTGGTTCGTTCGAAGAGCGCCCGGAAAACTTGCTCCCTTTCCTGAATGACCTGCTCTGCCTGTTTACGCTCGGTGATATCGACGATGGCAGACTGGATGGCTTGCCTCCCTTCGTATCTAGTGAGGCTTGCGTAATTTAGTAGCCATCTTACCTTCCCGTTTTTATGGATGATACGGTACTCGTAGCTCTTTCGTACCTGTTCCCCTGTCAGTCGCCTTTTCACTCGTCCAAAGACTAGCTCCCGGTCCTCTGGGTGTATCAGCGCCTCTAACTCCTTGTGAGTGAGGGCTAGGAGTTCCCTTATGCTGAAGCCTGTGATGTTGGCGTAGGCTTGGTTGGCGTAAACGATGTGCAGAGGCAAACCCTGGGTGACTACGATGCCTTGTAGTGAATGTGTCAACAAGTCCCTATACTTTTCCTCTGATTCTAGCCTTGCTTGCACTGCCCGTTTGTGTTCGGTGATATCCTTGAAGGTGGCAACAATACTTAGCCCCTCTGACTCGAGTTCGATTGCCTGGCCCACTGCTTCAAATATTCGATGCGAACCATCCTTGTGAAGAAAACGACATTCTACAATGTAGCGCGTCCCTGGCTTCCGGAGAGCCATTTGCACTTTTTCCAGAACCTGAGATAAATCATCAGGATGAATCAGATCAAACCCTGATTTGCCAGCCATCTCCTCTGATGTATAGCCCAGCATCAGTTCCCTATATGAGCTGATGAAGTTGATTGTCCCATCTGGCCTAAGTATCGTGATGGTGTTTTGCAGATTTTCTAGAATTAATTGTAACAGGGCTTCACTGCGCTCGCGGAGCCTTGTCTCGGTTCGAGTCCGTTCGGTGACATCGATTCCGATGCTAAAGATTTCTCGCAGGGAACCTTTGGAGTCGATGATTGGTGTGTTTGCCCATTCGATGGTGCGTTGCGTTCCAGTGCTGGTTAGTATTTTGCTCGTGAACCGGGCAGGGAGACCAGTTTCTGTGATATTACGTAATTTCTCTCGGGTTGCTCTGCGCTGCTCCTTGGGAATTAGCCGAGCAACAAAGGATTTTCCAATCAACTCCTCCTCCTTGTAGCCGGTGACCTTCTCGCAGCCCTTGTTGAAGAAGGTAATGCGACCACGACGGTCAGTGCCTAATACAAGAGTGGAGTCTGCCTTCACCAGAGCCTTCAATCGCTGGCGATCAAAATGTTTGTAAGGCATTGGATTTCTCCTCAAATAAGAAGCTTGTAATAAGGGTGAGAACAGATTCTCCGGTCAGATGCCTTGTTATTCCACTAGTCTGTTGCGAATAAGTATTTCCTTATCCCCCCAAGATTAGTGCAAATTTTGCGCTTTGGTTAATCTTTCACAATAATGAAGGAAGAAATCTGATAATGCACCGAAAAAAAGAGAAGACGCCCCCAGAAGGGGCACCCTTGTGTAATAGACGGGTCCTTGAAGACCTTTCTAGTTCTTGTCAGCAGTGCGCCATGCTACCAGATTATCTATGATGCGCCAGATTGCGTGCATTATACCCATGAGGAATAAACCAAGGAGACCAATGAAGTAGAGTAGATAGGTCCCTGCAAGTGGTGGCATTACCATGAGGTACAGCTGGTACGTCTCCAGCATATCCATCATGGAAGGATATACTAGTCCTACGACAACGATAATCTGAAAGATGGCAATTATTAGTTGAAAGATAAATCTGATTAGTCCTCCAGTAGATTTCTTCACCTAATCACCTCCTAAAATGTAATTTGGCTTTCTGTTCTTCGTCCTTCCTCCTTAAAAGATTAATGAAAGTTTTCCAATTTTGATTATATCATACCTTAATGACTAGTTTTCTTGTTTAACAGGAGTACAGAGTGGTAAATGTTCTAGAGGCTTCAGTGTAGTCCTCGTCTGTCCTTAAAAAATTCAGTCGAGCGTTGATGGTTCAAGCAGGTACAGGTCGTGAGCGTCATTTATGCTTCTCTATTATCTCAGGTGTGATGCGTGGTTTTAACTTATCTTCAAGTTCTTCTCGCTGTTCTGTAGGTAACGCGAAATCAAGGTCTTGCAGCTTATCAAGGGATGCAATGAAGTGTTGTGAAGCTTGCCCCACCATTTTAAGGGAGGATTCCGAAATTTGGGTTATGTCGTCGAGGGGGGTGTGATTGTATAGGAAGTTAGAGCCTCCTCCGAACCACCAATGGGCCGCGGGGATGCCGTGCCAGGCGAACACCTTGTTGTCACCGCCGGTGGGTGCCATCCGGATCATTGGTCTCCACTGAGAGGTGGTTTTGGTCAGGTGCTTTTGGAGTGGCTCGTTTGCTAGAATCCCCATTGCCAGGTTCCCCAGTTTTGCGCCTTGTACGTCGAAGTTAAGGTTTAGCTTTATTTCTGAGAGTTGTTTTTTGTGCCTGGTGCAGTAGTGTTGGGCTCCGAGGAGTGCGCCTTCCTCTGCGCCGCAGGCGAAGAATCGTATGGTTTGCCTTGGTTGGGTTTGGGTAAGGATTCGGGCATGTTCTAGGAGGATGGCTGTGCCCCCAGCGTTATCAGTTGCTCCCGCTGAGTAGGGAACGGAATCATAGTGGGCGGATATTAGGATTACATCCTCTGATTCGGTACCAGGTATCTCTCCGATTACATTGTAGCTTTCTGATTGGTATGTTTTCACGTCCGCTCGAAGGGTTACCTTTTCAGCCTTTTCTTTTAGCAATTGTCCGTCTCGATGGCTTACAGAGATTATGGGCGTGACAGGGGTTTCTTCATCTAATGATAAGCGAACATAGGTGAAACCCGACGGAAGATAGGGAGGCGTTCCAGGATTATAGGTGACATAGATGATTCCGCTAGCCCCTGCTTCAATTAAGGTCTGATAGTTTTGTTCTGAGGCGTTCCGCGAGTAAAGTAGGACAATTTTGCCCTCCACTTCAGGAAGTTCCTTTGAGGATCGTTGCAGCTCCCAAGGATTTAGGTATAGGAGTGGGGCTGTTGTTCCGCCTTCTTCTGATGCGCCTGAGAGGCCAAAGGAAAGCCCAGCGAAACTGTGTTTGCCTGCTCTGATTTGTGCAAGGCTTTGCTGACTTGTCAGAACTGGGAAGGGTTCCGCACAGACCTTCACCAACCCGAACTCCTTGAATTTCTCTACGATGTAGTCTTTGGCGAGGGTTGTACCTTCTTGTCCTTGGACCCGCTCGCCGATCTTATTTGTTAGATGGCTGCAATACTCATAGGCTAACTTGCCAGAGAACTTACCAACTGAAGACATACCTCCAAGATGGGAGAAAGAGGTTTAAATGCTAATCTAGTTTTTAATCAGAGCCCGGATTAGCGGTAGAGTTAAAGTTAGAGAAAGCCCTAGTACTAGAAGTAGAGGGGATTTGTAACGAGCGAAACGAGAAGGAAAAGCATTTCAACCTTGGGGACAGATAATTTAACGGGATTTGACAGGAGCCCTTAAGGTGGGGCAATATTGAAGTTTGAAGAATCTGTGTTAAAGGATCGCCGCACTTGGTTGCTCATAAAGGAGTTACTTGGAGGAGAGTTGGGGAAGCTCGTGCCAGTACTGGACACTGCATCACCTATTGGTTTTCGGTATCTAGTTGCTGAGGGGTTGTTGGAGGCGGGTCCCCGTGAGACGGTGGAAATCCTAGAGAGGTTAGAGTCCGCGGGTTTCCTTGAAGCCGAGCTTGTCGATGTTCTACTGCTTTGTTCATCTTGTCATTCTCCACAGATTAATCCCCGGTTTAAGTGCCCCAATTGCAGTGGAGGCCGCCTGCTACGTCAAGAAACCATCGAGCATTTTGTCTGCGGCTATGTCGGTCCCAGGAAGGAGTTTTTCAAAGACGCAGTCCTGTTTTGCCCTAAGTGCAATGAGAACCTGGAGGGGCGGCAGCAGGACTATCTTCAGCGTTCCTCTGTGAAGTGCTTGGACTGTGAGGGGTTACTGGCTGAGCCCCGTTTGGTTCATAGTTGTTCGCGTTGTCAAGTAATCACAGAAATCGGGCAAGCCCCTGAGCAGCCCATGCATATTTACAGCTTGAACCAGGATCATCGTGGGGATATCATCCACTACTTAGGATATCACCCAATGCCTGAGGCAGAGCAGCCAGGTCGGCGAAAACATAGAACTAGCTTGGACACTGTTGATCGGCGTATTCTGAACATTCTGCAAGCTGATAGCAGGCTATCATTTCGAGCTGTTGCTCGGAGGCTGAAGATAGGTGATGCCACTGTTCGTGAGCGGGTGGCGCGACTCCAAGATCGTGATATAATTCGTGCCTTTACTACCCTGGTGGACCCTGAGAAGGTTGGGATGGAGGTCATCAGCCTAATTCATCTTGAGGTGAACCCGAAAGCCTTGGCACTGGTTGTTAATGAGTTGAAAGCGGTGGAGAATGTCAAGATGGTGATGGAGACTGGAGAGCGCTTAAACCTCCTTGTCCTTGTTGTTTTCCCGACACGGAAAGTACTAAATGCTTTCTTGGATGAACATATCCGAGGTAAAGACGCGATTAGACTTGATGCAATTACCCTGGTGCTATCACTCCAGAAGATAGATTGGCTTATAAGATTATGAGAGGTATTCCCTTTGTATGGTAATGTAGTAGCAACTTTTTTTAACAACGTTTTTCTGAGACTCTAGTAGAATTAATCTTGTTGAGGAGACAGGTGTGACAAATCTTCGTAAACTTCTGGAAGACGGCTTAATTAGAGAAGCATTAGCGTTAATCTCTAAGGATGAGGATCTGCTTGAAGACCTAATGAGTCTCCTTGAAGACACTGATGAGGATATTCAGCGGTCTGCCTTTGAGGTCATATCCCAGGCAAAAAGCGTACAGGGCTTATCAGAGGTGGTACCTACGCTTATCGGTGGATTGGAGAGTGATAATGATGAAATATGCCGCTTTGCCGCTGCGGCCCTCTACTTCTTTGGAACCGATGCTGCTGAAGCCACTGAACCTCTAGCGATTCTCCTTGACCACGACGATGACGATATAAGGAGAGCTGCAGCCAGGGCCCTCAGAGCCATTGGACAAGGGGCAGCAAATGCATTCCATCGTCTGATTGAAGCCCTAGGAGATAGCGACGAAGCTGTGCGAGGAGAAGCTGCTCTGAGCATCGGGAACATAGGAAGCTCTGACCCTGAACCTATACCCTTTCTGGTGAAAGCACTAGCTGATGAGGAAGAGTTCGAAATTGATGGGAAACCCCTAGAAGTGCGTCACGCCGCACAACAGGCATTAGTGCAGCTGGGGAGCACTGCTGTTCCCGGACTTCTTGAAGCCCTCCGTGATGATAACGCTGAACTGAGATTAATAGCTGTGACAACCCTTGCCCGCATCCCATCGTTGTCTGATGTGGCAATTGAACTTCTTCAAGCAACCATCAATGACCCAGATACCACCGTAAGTTCCGCTGCTGAAAAGGCCATCAAACAAATGAACGCGACAAAATAGCTCTCCTCCAAACCCCTTTCTTTCAATGGGAGACCTGTGCGAGACACTAGTTGTACACCTAGCTGAGTAGATTTTTCAGTGGAATGTCAGTGTGAGAGGCTAGTTACACCATTAATAAGGAGGGAGCTGGTAGTAGTCATGAATTAGTAACTTCACAAGGAGTTACTAGTGAGGGACTATAATATGAAACGAAAAATTCTGTTTGTCTCGCTTTTTGCGTTCGCTTTTCTGCTACTTCCCTTTTCAAATGCTAGTGCACAAGCGCCCTTTCCAACAGTGGGACAGACCTTTACCTACAGCATCACTGGTAACGCCGATTGGTCTGCGCCCCTCGATGTCACCATCGGGTTCACCGCCACGGCGGCTTTAACGGTGACAGCAGTCGGTACTGGCGAGTTCACTCTGCAACAGGTGGTCTCCGGGACCCCAATCTGGCCCACTACAACAGGAACTGGTGAAATTGCCTATTGGGATTTGCCCGGTTCTTCAATTGATCCAGCCGCAAGTAACACCGCCTTCGGCTTTACCTCCACAGGTGATGTTAGCACAGACGACTCGATGGTTTCTAGTGTCAGTGGCGATGAATACTCATTTATCTGGTTGAACTGGACTTCAGGCTCAGATGAGGCGTATGCCTTTGTTGGTCTACACACTCAAGCCTTCTTCGTCGCATGGCCTCTTCCACTCCTCTTCCTAAGTGATGGATTTCAAACTATGTGGTACTGGAATACTTCCTATGAGCCTTGGACTACGACCCCTACAACTACTGCTTGGAACGAAGAACCAGTATCGACGGCCCTTGGTTTGCGCAATTCCTATCGTTCCACAGAAACCTGGACCTCCACCTCTGCTCCTTTGTACGCGTCTACAACTCATGACATTTGGATTGACTATGATACCGGGATTCTGCTTAAACTAAACGACACAACGGTCATTGACAATAATGGGGCATTGGACTACGTAATGACGACGCTTATCGACCTCGTCGCCTGTAGCTTCATGACCGCTCCCCTCCCCATCTTGCTCATCCTCATCATCGTCGCTGTCATCGTCATCATCGTCGTCATATTCCTCTTGTGGTTCCTATGGCTCCGGAAGAGGAAGTGAGCAGCACTCTGACATCTTGAGGACGTTCCAGCGTCCTCCTCCTCCTTTTTTCACCTACCGAATAGGGCAGATGATTCGGTGTCAGGCTCGGCGTCTTGCACTTCGCCTGTGTTTTCAATGCCTCGTGGACGGCGGTCGATAGCACTGAAGATCATGATGAAGGTAAATACTACAGAAAGAAAATTGTTGTATCACGAGTTTGAGACACTTGTTAGAGAATTAATAAGGGTAGAGTAGGTAATATCCCTAGATTAGTGACTCGGCAAGGAGTTACTAGTGAGGTACTCTCTTTGAAACGTAAAATTTTACTTATCTCGCTTCTAGTTTTCGTATTTCTGATGTTTCCCTATACCAAAGCTAGCGCACAGACACCACCCTTTCCACAAATCGGACAAACATGGACCTACAGTATCACAGGTGAAGCCGACTGGGACGATCCCCTCGATGTGACGATTGGTTTCTCAGCCACCGCGAAGTACACCGTGACAGGGGTACTAACTGGTGTGTTCACTGTCCGCCAAGAAGTCTCCGGTAATCCAATTTGGCCTACCTCAGCGGGAACCGGTGGCATAAGCTACTATGACTGGGGAACTGGTTATACATCCGAATCGTCTAACACCAGCTTCTCCTTCATCACGACAGGCACTATTGCTCTCGACGACTCTGAAGTCTCAAGCCTTAGCGGGGATGAGTACTCAAGTGTTGAGCTGAACTGGACCTCGGGTAGCGATACAGTTGGAGCCTACATTGGTCTGCACCAATGGGCATGGTTATTTGCCTTCTTCCCACTCCCCTATCCGACCCTCTTTTTGGCTGACGGTGAAAACTCGATATTCTATTGGAATACATCTCTTGCGCCATGGGACATGACTGAAAATCCTGCTGCCTGGACTAATGAACCTGTAACAACCGCACTCGGTGTCCGTAATGCTCTAAGGAACACAACAGCCTTCTCCGGAACCATTGCTACTACGAGCGGATCTACTACACTTGATACATGGATAGACTTGGATTCACGTATCCTGCTCAAGTTAACTGACACAACGACCATCGACAATGACGGCCTCTTTGACTGCACAATGACAACCAATATCGACATTGTCTCTTGTGACTTCTTTGGCATCCTCGGAACCCTAATGTACACCAAGCTAGCGGGTATCCCGTTACTCTTTCTCATCATCGCTGTCATAGTCATACTTGTGATTGTCCTACTCATTGTGTGCATACTGACGAGACGGAAGAAGTAGCCTGTGCATCCAAAAAATGAGGACGCCATGCGTCCTCCCCCCCCTTTTTTTCATGCTCTTGTGGGGTGAGTGTGCTAAGTTCAGGGTTGTTCTTGCTCTTCGCCCTTGCCTTCTATGATTTGGGGGCGGCGGTCAATAGAGCTGAAGACCATGATGAAGGCGAATATTACAAAGAGATA
>CBDVBC010000033.1:0-8912 GCA_965372125.1 Candidatus Hermodarchaeota archaeon
GTCGCTCAGCGTTGAGCCTCCACTCCTCCACAACCGCAATATCCCAGCTATTCTCTTCTAGTTGTTGACCATAAGTATAAACTGGGACATCCACACCTCTGCGTCGTAATTGGGTTCTCAAATCCTCCCTGTCATCTAAAATGGTGAAGGCGACTGCCTTGCTCCCAGATACCCGTGGACCTAGGTCTTCTAGGGAGTCAAATTCCAGAAGGGGCAGGTAGGTGTCCTTGAGGTGCTTGGGTGGTTCCACTTCGACATAGCTTGCTTCTAGCCACTCAGCCAGATTCATTGCAGGACCCTTGGTTATTCCCAGTAATCGGATGGGGTGCTTCGCTTGGCGCCAGCGGGCAACCAGGGCTTCGGCGAGATAACAGTCCCGGGAGAGCCACACAGAATCCAGATCCAAGGCGGCTATCGCGTGGAAGCCACAGCGTGTGCGGCGAGAGAAGCGATTCATGAACCGCCGAAAACTACAGATTACCACATCATACTCGAGGGGACCAGGCCAGGGCGGTGCCTCGGGGCCAGCCCATACGAGAACCCGCAAATCAGGGAACAAGACGTGCAGCCTTTCCGCCAGTCCTTTTGCGCCTTGCCCCCGCTCTAGCAGGACAACACATCGCCTCCTCTTCGCCACATGCCACACGGTCCAGGCGGCAAGAATCTTCACCCGGACATCAGAGGTAGCCGCAGCAGCTACGAGGCAATCCTCCTCCAGCTCCTGCCTGCCCATCTGCACCCTAGATGGCAGGTCCTTCAGGCAGACGAGCGCACTAAAACAGGTCAGGGTGCCTTCAGATTCTGCCGTGTTCATTTCATAACTCCTTTAATTTTACGGGGGTGGTGTAGGCTAGTTTTCCTCGCGAAACTCCCGGCACCGAGATTCCCTCTATAAGGTAATAGCCCTCCCTGTTGTCTAAAGGAAACGAAGCCTACTCCAAAGTGTTGCCTAAAGGCAACAGCGATAACAACCATGGAAAGGGAAATAGCTACGCCAGACAAAGCAAACACTCCACCGAAACCTACACAGATTCTACAAACCGGGTTTCCCGATAACACCACCATACACCACCAACTTGACCATAACATATAAAACCTTCAAACAGCGAAAACGCCGATAAGAAGGCTTATTTCAGGCTATCGGACTATAAGAAGCCCTTGATACATTTAAATATTACCCTTACAGTAGAGTAGTATGGTGAAGCTTTGTCGTTGGGTGCCTGTTTTGGTGCTAGTTCGTCTAACATCTGGGGGTTTTTGATGTGTTTTCGGAGTTTCTTGTGGAACTTGAGGGTTCAAGCGTTGTTCAACCCCCTGGACCCATTCTCTGAGGTGAGAAATTATGGCTCGCACTAAACGAAACACGCCGTCTCTGGGTTCTGGGCATGGCAGGATAGCCTGTTTGACCAAGCGGGAGTCCCGCACGGTTCAGGAGAGCTTGGTGGCTGAGATGCTTGGGGCAGTGGGCTTTGGGTTTCGGGAGCAGTGGTTGCTGCGGACTGGGGGGGAGGCGTTGGTCTTTGATTTCTTGGTGGAGGGGCGGGTGTTGGTGGAGTGTACCCAGAGCACCCACCGCAACTGTTCTAGGGCTTGGACCGTTCTCTGGCGGCGCGCCATCTACCTTGATTACAAGTTTCGCCTGGCTAAAGAGGTAGGTTCCTTTACCACAGCCATCCTCCTAGAAGTTTCTCATTGCGGGCATTATCAGAAGAAGGTCCTAACTCCGGAACGGGTTGCCAACCTCACCTATACAGACCATCTTGTTACGACTATACCGGCTCTCGGAGAACACCTAATAGGAGCGGTGAATGCTGGGGGTGGGGATCCGGTGCCCAGCTGGCAGGCCCAGTCGCTGAGCCGCTGGCTCAACCCAGAACCCAACAAGGAGGACAACCCTTAACAGAAAAGATTGAGAGGTTTGGTTGTTATGTTTTTGACGGTGAAGGTTCCGCTGATGTGTGACCGCCTGACGGCTCGGAAGCTCCATCAGCTTGAGAAGCTCACCGCACGAGACACAACAATAATCAAACGCTACCTCACCATACTAGAAGAGGAAGAGGAAAACCTCTGGAAAGCTGGACGGGAAGGGCAGCGCATCGACAAGGCAAAACTCGATGGCCTCACCCTCACCAGTCAACCCACAAAAAGAGGTAAAACCCAGACACCCGGACGACCAGCAGTCAAATACGACCTCAAACAAGAGTTCGGACACAGAACCACCTTCCGTGAACTTCAAGAGTGTCGTGACACTGCGGTGGAGATGTGGCACTCTTACCGAGAAAAAATCAAGGACCACGAGCGCACCTACTGGAGGATTCACCAGAACCCAAAGTACGTGGACTGCGAAGACGAGCTAGCGCGTGTAGCGCACTGGTGGGTGACGGAAAAACAGCCCAACCAACCCTGCCAGACCGAGGACTACAAGCCGGGAAAGATTCCTCGCAGAGCAAATCTCGGACACACAGCGTTCCTCTGCACTCGAACCACCCCTCTGACACGCCACTGGCTGGAACTCTACTACTCATTAGAAAAGGGAGGCAATGTGAAGTGTGGTCGTCTATGGCTACCCCTGAACTTGTCCAGCTACCACCAGAACGCCCTGAGCTGGGGGCAGCCAAAGACAGTAAAGCTGGTCAAGAGCCGAAAGAATGGGCGATGGTATGCGCACATCACAATAGAAGTGAATACACCCAAAGTTTCCCACACAGGCAAACCCCTAGCGGTGGTTACTCTCGATTTGGGGGAGAAGAAGGCGGCGACAGCCGTGCTGTTAACGCCCAGAACACAACTGCAGAGAGAAGACATCCGCTTCTTCACACAACCAGAAAAACAGCGCGCCATCAACCAACTCGACAACCAGATCGCCTCACTACAACGCAAGCTGGCAGATTATGTGAAACACCGAAAGTCCACCAAGAATGTGATTCGACGCCTTAAGGAACTCTCTACGAAGCGTAGGCAGCTCGCCATCCAGTACGACCATGAACTCACCAACCAAATAGTGGACTGGGTTCAGCGACTACAACACCGCTATACAGTCTATGTGGCGGTGGGGCGGCTCAAGGGCATCCGCGCTTCACGCCGCAAGGGTGACGGAAAATCCCGAAAACACCGACGGGAACTACACCGGTGGGCTTTTGCCCGCATTACTGCTATGCTCCAGTATAAGCTCAAGTGGGCTGGGCTGCCATCGGATCGGGTGGTGGCGGTTCCTGAGGCTTGGACCAGCCGCACATGCTCCAAATGCGGCTCAACAAACACTCGGCGCCCTTTCCAGGCACTCCTAATCTGTCTGGATTGTGGCGCTCAATTACAGGCCGATGTGAACGGAGCCACAAACATCGGTATGAAGCTCATCTCTTTGTTGGATGAGGCGGTTCTCGACCATTGGTTGACAAAACCGCTCCGCGAAGCCAAGGCCAAACGGCTCAGGCTGCGGGGCGTGAGAACCGCGGGCCGGAGAACCCCATGTACACAGGGGTCCTCCTTGACCAGTAGGCCCATGAGCGGGGATGAACCGCCTGCCGCCGTGCACCAAGGTGGGGAACCCGCAAGCCAGAAACCCGAAGAAGAGGAGGTCCGCACATCAGCGTGACCACACCATTCAGGTCAACAGCATACTGTAAAACATTATAGAACAGAATCTAGACTACTCTCCGCGAGCTTCAAGGTGCGGCTCAAAATATAATGTTTTATACACTACATCATTTACAGAATTATTAGCTAGAAGTGGAGTAGACAAGGTGCGTAGATTGCCTGAGCCAAAACTCTGGGACGTAATCATTTGTGGTGCGGGTATAGGCGGGTCCATCACCGCAGAGATGCTGGCAGCTAAGGGATTTACCACTCTACTACTAGAGAAACACACCATACCGCGGTACAAGGTTTGCGGCGGCGCAGTATCACAGGAATTCATTGACAGGACTAAACTACCTGACGAGATAATAGACCGACACGTCGAGTACCTCGTTCTTCACCATGTTGATCATCAAGTATTCGAAAAACGGGGGGATGGAGCATGTATGTGGCGTGCCAATCTTGACGCTTTCTTCACCAAACAAGCTGTCGCCGCAGGAGCGACGTTGAAAGAGAAATCACGGGTTATTGCTGCTCATCTAAACGATACCGTTTTCCATGTGCGGATACCCAACGACCACTTTCGGGGACGAACATTGATTGCCGCAGATGGTGTTTCCTCCACGGTTCTGCGGTGCTTTGGTTGGGACCGTTTCACATCGGAGGACGTAGCTCAGACAATGACCCATGAAATTGAGCTAGGAGAAGCCGCCATCGCCCGGCGATTTGGAGACCAGCATCTCCACCTCTATTTCGGACACCGTGTTTCGCGAATGGGTTACGGATGGGTCTTCCCGAAAAGGAAAACTGTCAGCGTGGGATGGGGTTGTCGGCTCTCCCATGTCCGGAATATAAAGGCATCCTTTAGCAGCTTCCTAGAACTACTCAGCGGGCAATTAGAAGGCGGCAGGGTGGTACATCGGGCAGCTCATTTAATACCAGCTACTTTACGACAGCACTTTGGCGCCGGAGGACTTCTCGCTGTTGGCGATGCGGCGGGTCTTGTAGACCCCATCAGCGGCAAGGGCATAACCTACGCAGCCACCTCTGGGCACCTCGCCGCAGAGACAATAGCTCACGCACTAGAAACCGAGACCGTGCCTCACGCTGCTACGATGTACCACTCATTATTGGAAAAGACTCTGTTAAATGGACTGAGATTAAAGAAGACAATCCAAACCGATATCTATCGCAGCGAAGATAGCATCCACAGGTTCCTGCAGCTCTGGCTTGACCATCGTGCTACTGTCATCGCCTCCTCCTTGTGGTAAAAGCCTAAAACTTTATGATATATTATTCCTACATATGAGACTCCTTGACGAGCTGAAAGTAATCTACGAGCAGGTGGCTGCTAACCCAGGAGAGGCTGACGAGAAAACACGGCGGCGATTCTGGCGTATAGTAGGAAAAATCAAACGGATGCCCGCACCCGATGATGAAGCTATCGTCAGAGCCGCTGAGATTCGCGACCTCCTGTACGAGGTTAGATTGGGAGCCCCAAAATCTCTGAAATTACTCGTCATCTTCTTCTTACTTGGCTCACTCAGCGTATATGGCTACGTGTGGGTTATCACACTTGGTCCTCAGACACCGGCTTTCTCCTTAATGACATCGTGTTTGTGATAATTCTTCGTTTTCTAATGGTATTTGGTGCCGTCGCTTTCCTCTACCCCTTTGGGCGACTCCTCGCAAGCAAAGCCTTTGGCATTCACATCGATGGCATCAGTCGCGACCCCTACTACGAGCCTACCCTCAAGGTGAATTATGTGTCTTACCTGAAGGCATCCCCGCCTCGGCGCCAATGGTTCTTCTTCCTAGCGGGTATATGGACTGTCGTCACCGCTGCCTGGGTCGGTGCCTTAGGCTTCTACCTAAGTGGTGACTTGATTGGCCTGGTGATAATGCTGCTCCTTCTTGCCTTCGAAACCTTAGCAATAATCTCTGGGTCAAGAAAGGCTGGAGAAATGGGGCACTTCAATCGAGAACGACGTATCGTCCGAGACTGGAAACGCGCTCTAGCTGAGGTAAGAGGTAGTACCTAATTCTTTTCTAGTAAGTCATATCTTAGGGATACTATGTCTGACTCAGATTGTATTCGTGATGCTCCGTGGCAGATTCTCTGCCGTGTCATCAAACAGGAAGGAACATGTCACGAAGGACACAAGATAGGTGACGAGGTTCTATTCACCGGCGACGAGGTCAAAGGTAAGATATGTATCAGCGCCCTCTACTCGATGCTCCCGAAGGTTTACGCGATGCGGTATAATGCCCGATTTCCTTGGCTCAGGAACCAATGTGTCGCTACCCATGCCTGCCCTGATGGCTATAACCCTGTCATCTTTGAATTGCATAGGATAAAGCCCTAGTTTACTCTAGATCCTTATCCCCTTTGCTTACAGGAAATAAAACATCAGGTCCGATGAGATGAGTGTTATGAGGTTTACCTCCAATGCTGGAGGTTCCTCACACCCCCTCCCCAAGCAGTGCCTATTTCGTCTTCTTTATTAACCAGATCACGCGTTTTCTTGTACACTAAATAGCTCAGGGTCTGAGACATCTAAAGGGGTTGTTGTTGCTGACGTCTGAGTCATTTAAGGAGCCGCCAATAATCGGGCTTAATCAAGATCTACTTTTTGCAGCGTTCACGAATCAGGCGCTATTCTCGTTATTCCGTTACACCAGTTGGGGTAAGCTGAAGCCAGCCTTCGCGAGGAAGAGCATGCTTTTCTTGAGTATGGTCAGTCTTGCCTGGCTCCTTATCCGAACTGGCACCAAGCCTACTCGCATCACGTATCCTTGTCAGCGAGCAGCTATCGATCATGTTTCCGCGTCCCTGAGTGTCTTTGTTCCCATTGCTGCTGCACCAGCCTTACTAAGCTTCAAGTGGCCCTCACTCTCCAACCTCGTTAACCAGACGAAGGGATTCTTCTCTCAACACTGGAAGGCGATTCTAGCACTCATTATTGTGGTCCCCAGTGCCTTCATCGGTGTCGGACTCGTCTGGATGTTTGTGCAACCACCAGGAACAGGAGAGCCTAATTTCCTTCCTGATGATGTTCAACTCACGCTTGAGCCTCAGGAAGCAGTATCGGTTCCTGCGTCAGACATCTTTGTGACAAACGGGCGAATATACTCGCACATCAGTGGATTGATTGACCTCATGGGTACACAGGAGCTGCTCTTCTACCAATCAAGCACTACTGGAGTCAACCAAGGACCTAGCGGA
This sequence comes from Candidatus Hermodarchaeota archaeon, assembly GCA_965372125.1. GTDB lineage: Archaea > Asgardarchaeota > Hermodarchaeia > Hermodarchaeales > Hermodarchaeaceae > YT-063. Next base: position 6,803 of record CBDVBC010000033.1, read on the forward strand.
TTGATTGCTAGCAATGACGTTGTACTGATTAAGACTAACTCGCAGTGGACCATGAGGGGTGGAACCAACACCGACCTATTACTGGAGCTCATACAGGCCATCGTTACTCACCCTGACGGCTTTGTTGGTGAAATTGTTGTAGCAGACAATAGCCAGGGAGTCGGCAGTCTAGACCATTCACTAAATAACGCCGAAGACAATGCACAGTCAGTTCAAGACGTTGTAGATATGTTTTCACCCACCTACCAAGTATCGACCTATGACTGGCAAACCATTCGCCACATAGAGGTAAATGAGTATTCTGATGGAGATATGAACGATGGCTACATCGTCTATGATGCCCCAGACCCGGAAACTGGAATCTATGTCTCTTACCCCAAGTTTCAAACCGAGTACGGCACCTACACCAGTTTCCGTGATGGTATATGGAATGGGGTCGGCTACGATGACCGATTTAGAGTTATCAACGTATCAGTCCTCAAATCACACTTTATCTATGGAGTAACGGGGGCTGTAAAACATTACATGGGCGTAGAGACGGAGCAACTCAATGGAGGACTCGCCAACGGCCACGTGTCAGTTGCAACTGGTGGCATGGGCACCCTCATGGCAGAACTGGGACTGCCTACACTAAACATCATGGACGCTATTTGGATTAACGCCAACCCCTACCCCTCCACCGTCTGTGGTCCCCCCACTTCATATTTGAATGCATCGCGAGTAAACGTCTTGATGGCGAGCACGGACCCTGTTGCCCTTGACTATTGGTCCGCAGAACATGTTCTAGTTCAGGCAGCAAACCTTACGGGGTACAGTGATACCCATACCCTCGATCCGGATAACACCCTCGCCAGCGGGTTATCAGAGGCTTTTGGTGTCTGGCTCGCCCTCTCTCGTGACGAACTCGTCTCCGAGGGCTACAGTGTTACCACCGATGAAAACCGTATGAATGTCTACATTCATCAGGCACCAACTTATCTCACCAACGTTAGCCTCCTCTCCGACAACCAGAGAGACCCCCACACTGAGCAGTATCAGTTACCGAGCTATTTTCCGGTGGTGCAATGTCACGACGACTATCGACGAGCCCTCGAACTACGCACCCCAGAACAAAATTGTGAACCAAGCGGACCTTAATCTACCTGTCTTCACTGACGCCCGGAAATAAGCTTAAAATCAATGAACTTGCAACAGTGGTTTATGCCTACTATTCCTCCTGAAATCCGGTACACCATGCTAGAACAAGACCGCCGGAAGAAAGTTAGACAGTTCATGCCCTACAAAGATGCCAAAAATACCGCGAAGCTGAGAGAAATTCTTACCAAGCACCAAGAAATCACTGACAGGGCCGTAGCCGCGCTCTTCCTCGGCTTCATAGGAGGGTCTGCTGAAATCTCTACACTTCAGGAAGTGCTCAAATCCCCAGGCAAATACCCCAACAAGTGGGCCAGCGAATACGTTCAACTCTGGGCCGCCGTCGCCCTTGGACTCCAAGGAAAGGACGACGGTATCAATCACCTTGAGCAGCTCCTCAAGCACCCCTACGCTGCGACATTAAGAGAAGCGCGCCGTTACATGTGCCACGCCCTCCACCGGATAAACACACCCCGCTCCCTAGAACTCCTGAAAATCGCCGCCAAAGACAAGGATTCCCACATCAGTAAGCTTGCACAACAACTTCTAGGGACGGGCAGTTAGAAACTACTTAGCTTCATGTAAGTTCTTACTGTTTCGAAGAAAATGTCAAGCGCAAGTAAAATAGAGGAAATAATCCAAGCGGCACCAAAGACGGAGCTGCACCTTCACCTAGAGGGCGCCATACCGCTGGAGACATTATTTGCGCTCATCCAAAGGCAGGGTGGGGATCCCTCAGTGAGTACTATCGAGGATTTGGAGCGGAAACTCACTTACGCCGATTTTGCTCACTTTATAGAGATATGGATTTGGAAGAATACTTTCATAACAGAAGAAGGTTCTTGTTTATAGCCGGAGAATAAAAAATCGTAAGACTTAATAACTCGATCTGGAGTTTCTTTTAATCCTTCCCGATTGGGTTTCTCTCCAATATATTCGATCAATCTTGTAATAGCATCATCTGCAGGAGTCTCTT
>CBDVBC010000034.1:0-8787 GCA_965372125.1 Candidatus Hermodarchaeota archaeon
TTCAAGCAACGGTGTTCTACGACAAATCAACAAACAAAAAGGATCTAGGAACATGTCACCGGACGCGCTTCGACTTAGATTGACCATTGCTCGTGCAATCTTGGGATGGATTGTATCCGGGGAAAAGAAAGGACGATATGGGCTCCGGCGCTGACTGAACTCTCTCCGGTTTCGGGCTGCTAGAAAAACGCCGAAGAAAAAATGAGTTCTTGTGATTAGCCCAAGAAACAAGATGTCGGGAACCTCAAGGTCAACATACACCTTTCCTTTCATCGCCTGCCATATCTGTGATCCTATTTTCCTTTGAAGATCCTCCACATCTAACTGTCTGTTTTCACCTTGGATGCGAGTCACTTTCACACCAAAACGAGTGCCGTTCTCAAACCAGCGGTGGAAATCTACTCCCTTCATTGCGTGTAGAATGGACGGCTCAGTCATTGGGCATTGAAATACGAGTTGCATTGAACAATTAACGAAACCCGAGCGTCGCGTAGCCACAAACGCGCCCTGAGCTTCTACTTCAACAAGGACAACTCGACCCCGCTGTTCTCCCATATTGTAGGAATACCCCTCTGCCTCTAACGAAGCGCGGAGCTCGGCTAAAGGCAAAGTTGGGTGCATGCCAGACAAAACAAATGCACAACGGGAATGAACAGAACTCAATTATTGTCCCCTACGCTGCAAGAACTAGACAGAGTCTTTAGGAGTTTGGCATGTTGCGATGTATAAATAAGTGGTGCGCTAAGAAAGTTGCCGAGGCGGCGGACCATGAAAATTGTCGCAAGGAAATTAAAGAAAGGAATCGTTGTCGTAGTGCCCGAGTCCATGGATGATCTGTGGCACCTATACAACGTCATCCTACCTGGGGATCAGATAGCTGCACGTACAGTTCGTCGAGTTCGCCGTACTGAGGGCTCTCGCCCAGATAGGGGTGAACGGAGAGGGATGTTCATTCGCCTAAGTGTAGAAGAGGTTTCACTACACAAGTATTCGAATAGGCTACGTGTTAAAGGACGGATTCTGGCGGGTCCGGAGGATTTTGTATCTCTGGGAACATATCACACGATAAATGTGGAACCTGGGCTTAAGGTTGAAATTGTCAAAACTCATTGGCCTCGCTCACTATTGAATAGGTTGAATGAGGCTGCTAAACAGAAAGGACAGCGCGTCATCGTAATTGCTGTTGAGGAAGGATGTGCTACTATCGGAATAGTTGATGATACTGGTGTCGATATTCATCTTTCGTTGCATGGGGGCTCGATGGGTAAATATGGTAAGTATCATAATTCCCCTGAGATAATGGGTCAGCTGTTCGGGGCGATTGCTCTGCAGTTGAGAGAGTTACTAAACCAACTTCCCGACGTGATACGGATCATCGTAGTTGGTCCTGGCTTCACAAAAGATAGGCTTGGCGAGTTCCTCCAACAAAAAGTACCACCCGTTAAAGGTCGACTTCTACTCGATCATGTTAGTACCGGAACAGCGCCCGGTGTCTATGAAGCATTGCAACGCGGTATTATCGAGCGCGTCGCCAGCGAAATCCGCTTATCTAAGGAGATTAGGCTCATGGACGAATTGCTACGGCATTTAGGTAAGGGAACAGGAAAAGCTGCTTATGGCTGGGATGAAATTATTCGTGCGGTCAGATTTGGCGCTGTAGAAACCTTGCTCGTTCTAGATAAAACACTGCGAGAGGCACCTCCGGAGCGGCGAAAAATACTAGAGGATTTGATGCGCCAAGTGGAAAAACAGGCAGGTTCCATAGAAATCTTCAGCACCGATCACCAAGCTGGAAAACAGTTAGCAGGGTTTGGTGGACTTGCAGGGATTCTCCGGTTCCCGCTTCCTGATAGTTAAAGGGGAGTGTAAGTCACTTGGAGCCGATTATCTGTTGGATGTTCTTCAGCTATTCCGACGCGAAACCCCCGTAGTTTGAGTTGCTTGGCTAAACGCTTAATCAACAAAACTGATGTCTCAAGTTGGCTACGCTCCTGGTTGAGCCAAAGATGGTTTTCTGGTACTTCATATTCACTGCAGAGGATGTTGAACGCGTCTTTTAGAGTCAATCTGGATGGTGGAATTATTATTCCCTTCACTAGTAATCCTTCACCAGTGATGCGTTCAAAAGGCTTCGCAACGTGCTTAGCTCTTCTACGAAATCGATTTCGCAGTTGTGTGCCGTCCTTTAGTGTGAGTGGACAGAAGTGGAGATTGAGTGATGTATTCTCCTCTCCCCACTCTAATAGCGCTATCGCGGTTTCTTCACTACCCTTCACCGCTGCTATGGACTCCGGTTCGAGCTGAAAACCGCGCCTCCCAAGCTCATCAGCGTTTAACGGAGCGAACTCGAACTCGTTGAGATTAATAAAATCCAGATTCAACACATCTAACCCACGCAACAAGCTCTTCATCTGTTCTAGCCGACCTGGAATGGCTGGGATTTCAAAACCGAGTCTTGCCCTCCCCCGCATAATTTGCTGAATTTTAGGCAAATCTTCGCCTGCTGTGAACCGATGGAGACGAAGCTCATCTAGACCTGCATTTAGAAGTTGATCGACCACTTCCACCGAAATCGGGTCAATTGCTGTATAAAGATGTACATGAAACTGCTCGCCGAACTCGTGTTTAAAGGCCCGAATGTAGCTCAAACTTCGCTGCAAGTTAAGCAAAGGCTCGCCTCCAGTTACACCCATCCCTTCTGCATCTATCATCCGCGCTTCAGCAATAGCTTGTTCCGAAGACTCAACTTCCACCTCATTTGCAAAGATGATATCTTTTTCCCGCCGTTCAGCTGACAGAGGGCAATAGAAACACCCTCTAGCGCAGAGACCCGATATGAGAAGGACCAGTTTGCTCCCGCGTATGCACTGGCGACATCCTTTCGGTAAACGACCCACATATAGTGAGCCGCCCCTTGAAACACGTATCTCTCGAATCACGAACCTGTCACCCTTTATGCACTCGGCGACGAACCACGGGGTCTCGGTCACTAATCCGTTTCAATAGGGCTTCGAACGTGTCATCTGGTGCAAGCTGGCGTTTTAGATAAACTCCAGTGCGTCCTACTTCGTCTCGGCGTATCAGTACTTTCAGTCGCTCTTGGACGATTTTTTGACTCACACCAAGTTTCCTTGCGGTTATAATTTCATTTCCAATTACTGGTGTTTCTATGTGTCCTTCTTTTGTGGGCTCTATAAGAAGGAGGCGTTTGTCAACCCCCGGCACTCGTTTATCTATTTGAAGAGCTTCTAGTGTTAGGCTCCCACCAAACCGATAAAACTCAAGTTCGATTGGAGCGGGACTTGTGAGTGGTAAAGTCACCACTGCATTGTTTTCAAGATGGATGTGTGCCTTTATTGCGGCAAAGGGAGTAGCATGTACTAATTCCCGTTTTCCAACGGAGAAACCGCCTTGCTCAATAGCTAGCCCCACAATAAACGAAGAAACCACTTGAGGTACATAGATATCGATATCACTATGAGCTGAAACATCACCTCGACAAACACTTCCGTGGATGATCGTTTTCAATCCCCTCTCTTCTAACACCGTCATAATCTCACTGGCTCGCTCTCGCAGAATTGAGAGATGTCTCCATTGCATTTCAGTGTAGAACTTTACTTTGCTCCCAGTATCTCGTCGAACTGGCTTTACTCGCGGCATAAACCTCATTCCCATTCATCTAGCTAACACTTTCAGATATCCAATCAAGATATGCAGCATTACCCTCTGCAATGTCTAGACTGATTATTTCGGGTACATCATAGCTATGCATCGCTAACACAGTATCCCGTACCGTCTCAAATCTCTCACGTGTTGTCTTGATAATCAATAAATACTCACTGTCCTCTGTAACTTTACCTTCCCATCGATATATTGACTGTTGTGTTAGGGTTCCTACACAGGCGGCTAAGCGCCGCTCTACTAATTGGCGCGCAATCGCCTTGGCTTCTGACTGATTTCCCACTGCAACAAGCGCGAGGATATACTTCTTTGACATGACAACGACTCCATCCTCAAGCATTTCCCACCCTATATTTTACACTTTTGCCAAAAGGGCAGGACATTTATATTGAAGCATCAATTCGTTGTAAAAATCCGTGGTGTCCCCTAGATGTTACAACTAGAATTTCTGCTTCCTCTTCTCCCTTGGCTTATCATACTCTTGGTATGGCTGATCATCTTTATCCTTGATGCCGTACTGCACTTAGAGGAGCACGGGATTGATGTTGGCCCTTTTATGGTGATGGCACGTACGCAGCGGTTTAACAACCTTCTCAACCGAATCGGCAGATGGCACCCCCGAGCCTGGCGATATCTCTGGTCTGGCTTCGTGGCAGTTTGCTTTGCCTTTTCGATAATTGGCTTCTATTTTCTGACACTTAATCTGATATCGTTTTTTGCTGAATTCGGTTTTCTCCCTCAAGCCGCGTCACCTGGACCAGCAGGACCAATTGTACCTTTAGTACCGGGAATCACAATGTCCTTCGGCTTCTTTCTAACACTTCTTATTCCACTAATAATCTCCGTTGTATTCCATGAAATGGGGCACGGAATCGCCGCACGTTCAGACGATATTCCATTGAGGAGTTCGGGGCTCTTCGCCCTCTTCTTTCTGTTTGGTGCCTTCGTGGAACCCGACGAAGAATATGTCAAGGTGAAGACCACACGGCGTGCCAGAGTCCGATTCTTCGCGGCTGGCTCGGCGGCAAATATTAGCCTAGCTCTCGTTGCAGTAATTCTCATGTTCGTTCTTGTTGTTCGCGCCCCGCAGGGCGTCCTCATCACCGATGTTTCTCCTGGAAGTTCTGCTGATGGTGTCCTTTCTCCGTGGACTGTGATAACAGGGATGAATGAAACATCCATTACGACTGCTGGTGATCTCAGCGCATTCTTGGATAACACGAGCCCGGGTGATTTGATTATATTCACAGTCAATGGTGCTCCTGTGAACTTGGTCGTAGGAACTCACCCAACGAACTCTACAAGAGCCTATGTCGGAATCTACCTAACAACATATGTTCCTCTCATACCTCCACTAAATCTAATAGGGCCTGCCTTTGGCATAGAGTTCCAGCGAAGCCTCCTCTGGTTTTACATAATCAGTTTAAGCCTCGGAATTATGAACCTCCTACCCATCCCTCCCTTGGACGGCGATAAACTCTTCAAAGAACTTATTGATGCGGCCATCTCGCTAGAGCGGCGTAGCGGACAGGCATTACTGTACGGTCTCCGCTTCTTTGCACTGGGACTCCTCGCTCTGAATATAATATTCACATTTCTGCGCCCTGATTTGTTGCTCCTCTTCTTCGGCTAGATTCTGGTCGAAAAGCGGAGTCAGTTAACAGAAAAAAGAAGTAGACAGTGAACCCGACGTTCGACAACCTTCACCGCCGCCGTGCTCACGGCCAGGTCTCTGACCCGGGTCACGGAAGCAACAACAGTGCGGGCTAACGCTGCTCCCTCCCGGGCCTCGCTGGGTTCACCCGCTAGAGGCGATTCAGCCCTTCCTACGAAAAGCCTATCACCACCTGCGATCTTCCGAGGCGGGTCTTCACTGCCACGACCGCGAGTCGTACACCGGGTTGGGAAGCCTAGCGCCGGTATTCAGCCCACCATATAGAGCATTTGCGGTAGAGGGGAGCCTTAGCCAGCCCGTAGCTGCGCTGCGGGGCTTCTAGCCCCCCGCCTAGCTCACTGTCCATTTGTCTCACACTATTCCAACGTATTTAACCATTTCTGGGATTGTATTTCATCTGCTGGAAGTGAAAGGGAAGAGCAGCGGTGAAGCATGATTAAAAGAGGAAGAAAGGGATGTGGCGCCGGGGGAGGGATTCGAACCCTCGAGACCAATGGTCACAGACTTAGCAGGCCTGCTCCTTACCGCTAGGATACCCTGGCGCATTTTGGGTTGTTGATAACGGCTGCTCACTTTTATAAGTTTATTCCGCTCGCTCCGTTAAGATAAAACGGAAACTATAGCCCCTAATACCTAGGGTGAATCAGGAGAACAGGAAACCTAACGCACTATCAATCGTCCCTAAACATTGAAGCAGTGGTGGGCCGAGGGGGATTTGAACCCCCGACTTCTGCGGTGTAAGCGCAGTGTCATGCCATCCAGTCCAAGGGTATTTCCCAATTGGAAAGCTAGACCATCGGCCCAACTCGTGTTTGCGCCTCCTCGCTTCTAGCTTGATCTAATCCGATTCAATTTCGGCTTTTAGATGTTCGATTTGCTTTTGGAGTGTTCTAATGATTTTCGTGTTGTCGTCGTGATCGAGGTGCTCGGCGCAGGTTGGACATTTAAAGGTGTTGCTTATGGCTTCTTCAAATGTCTGACGATGACAACCATTGTTTTTGCAGTAATAAAAGGTATTTTCGGTTTCGTACGTCAGCCGCTGGTGGAGTCTTTCTAACACTTTCCGTTTCCTTTCACGAAGCAATCCGAGAATTCGGTTAGGTTCTAAAATCCAGTAGTAGTCTAAGGAACAGAATAACCTAGCCCTCTTGGTTATTTTCTCCCTTTTCCTCCTCTTTTTCTCTCTCCTCTATGAGAGCCTTGATTTGTTCTTGGATAAACCTTGTCATTTCTGTATTATCATAATGAACTGTTGGCTTTCCACATCTAGAACACTTGAACATACAAGCCATAGCATCCTCAAAGGTCTGGCGCTGGCATTCGTCATTATTACAATAGTAGAAGGTGTTACTTTTTTCGTATTCTAGCCTCTGGTTAAGGCGACTTAATACTTTCTGCCTTCTCTCATATAAAAATTCCAGAAACCGAATCTCTTCATTAAGTATCCAATGATATACGAACCAGCCTGTTCGTTTATCTCTACATCGCCTGTAGGATGCCAGGTGAAGATCGTAGAGCTTGTAGAGGATTTTTCGGACTGAGTTTAAACGCATACCTGTTTCTGTGGCAATTACCTCGTCTGTGGTCTCTTCGTCTTCTTTCAGGTGGACTAGTACCTCGAGCGCATCTTCGCCTGCGAATTCAAGCACCACGGTTTTAATTAGCTCTTCATGTGTCGACATGTTTACTACTTCATCTAGGGCGTCATTGAATATAGGATTTTTTATTGCACAGCCTTCTCAAGTTTATAATGAGTTTCGTTCCCGCATTCGTTTACCATGAGATGTGGGTTCGATAATCAGCTCAGCATCACTTGGTGTTATTTGAAGCGATTTACCTTGATAAAGACGGTCGAGGAAAACAGCGAGTGCTGCGACTTCGCTGTGGGGCTGATGTCCGATTGCTACATTGTAGTCCGCGAGGGTAAACAGTCTACTTGGTACTTTAGGACCCCCCACTACGACAAGTTTATCGAGAGAGGAAGCTCTAATCTTCGATATCACGTCATCAACGTGAAGTCCATACATCGTCAAATGAACGACCTCGCCATCGTTATTTTTGAATGCCTGAATACATTCGCGCCATGACGCTTTGTTCTGAACACTAAATGCTCTGTGACCCCACTGGCTGCAGGTGTGTTGGAGTGATCTGATTATATTCGGGTCACGAAGTCCTGTAACCCAAAAGCCTTGCGCGCCGAAGGCTCGAGCAGTCAATCCTAAATGGGTGGTAACGCGTTTATCCCGTTCAGGTCTATGGTCAATCCTGATTACGATAATGCGCCACGGTATTTTCATTTGTAGTCTACTCGTATCTCTGTTTATTCAAGAAGAATATGTTTTAAATTCAGAATTCCCTTTCAGGGCTTCGGCTTCTTTCTCCGTATTTCAACGATATCTCCGAGAGTGGCTTTGGAAGATTCAGAGCTAGTTGACAAGTCAAGAGGTTCGGCGACTTCAAGAAGAACCAGTTTGAAAAGACGCTCCAGCTTACGGGCTAGCTTGATAGTGCACACTGACATTTTTCCACTTTCAAGCTTGCCAATCACTGAGGACCGCTCGTTAATCCTTTGAGCAACGTCCTGCTGGGACATTCCCCGTTCAGTCCGTGCGGCTCTAATTAACTGGGAGAAATTCTCAACTGGAACTAATTCACGTTTAGGACGCCTTTGCCGGGTAAATCTGTGAGGAGATGGAGGAGGTCTGCTTCGTCTTTGAGTGGAAGAAGCTGTTACTGAAGGGAGTGGAGAGGGGCCTGAAGATTTCGTTTTTCTAATTGGTTGACCTAGAGCTGCACATCGACTGCAAACATGAAGCGTAGCACCTTCAAGTAAGACTTCTTGAGTTGAATGAGTTTCCCGTCCACAAACTTCGCAGTTCAAACTTCACCATCTCCACTAAATCTTCTTAACCCATCGTTTTATGTGATCCTCGCTTATTGACTGTCTAAAGATTCTATGGAATACTTTCCGAATACTGAATAGGTATTACCCCCATAACACAAAAACTTTTAGCGTTCTATGGTTAGGAGGGTCTTGCAATGCCTGATTCCACTGAATCGGTCCGAAGGAAAACGGTCTCAGCAGAAGATTATATGACTCTTGCCGAACGATCTATTTTATTGGAGCAAAGGGTGCGAGATCTCGAACTAGAAAAGGAGCACCTTGCCACTGAACGTATACGGCTCGGGAATGAAGTGCGCGTGTTACAGGCGGAACTAAATAAATTGCGCCAACCCCCCCTAGTAGCAGCGACAGTGATAGATACACTTGATGATGGGCGAGTCATCGTTAAGAGTAGTACAGGTCCACAGTTCGTAGTACATTTCCCTGAATCAGTTGTGGGCGGGGAGCTAGAGGCAGGATCGAGAGTCGCTCTAAATCAACGAACACTTGCAGTTGTTGATATACTCCCAACCGCAATCGACCCATT
>CBDVBC010000035.1:0-8728 GCA_965372125.1 Candidatus Hermodarchaeota archaeon
TTCAGAAGAATTTTAAGGGTTCTTTGAAGTTTCTTAAAATCAATAGATAACAGTGATAGTGCCACAGCGAAAAACACTGCATATTTTCCGCTTCTAGATTTGAAAATTAGGAACCCGCTGTCAAATGTGGTAGGAGCAGAAAGATCGAAGACATCTAACTGTTGTTCTTTGTTGATTGATTTGATTATCCGCAATGTCAAGAGAGCCATACAAAGAAAAAGAATTACAGTGACGAATAGGGTTATTGTTGGTATTATTAACTGAATTAGTCTAAGAAATGAACCGAGGCCTAGGCAACTCGATAGATATAGAACTAACTTCTGATGACTAGATTTCATTTACAACCCCACGTCAACAATTAGCTCTGAGTGTGATATTAAAAGACCTCACTGGGGTGTAGATTAGCCTCTCTCCTAGTATTTTATTTAGCTATTAGTAAAGTTTAAGAAAACTAATTTCCTTGCGCTGGTGCTGAATCATTGGGTGATTATATGCCTGTTTTTCGTGCTGATTTATTTGTAACGGCAAAAGTAACTGGGTTTGATTTGCACAAATCCAGTCAACAACTCTTTCAGCTTCTTCGTAATAGTAGTGATTTTAGAAATCTTCAGATGACTCTTGTTACTAGGGAACGTGAAATATTAGGCAAGACTAGAATCGAGGAGTGGTATGAAATGACTGGAGCCTACGCAGTTGCCGAAGGTGGGAAGGCGTTCTGGATACTGAGTAAGGAACAATCAACCGAGGAACCGTATAATTTCTTTATACGATTGGATCGAAACATCATAGCGCCTGATTACCTTGTCGCACAGAAACAGGCAAGTGAATGGATTGACCAGTCCATCATTAAACCATTACATAGCCAATTTACCATCGAAGAAGTCAAGATTAGTTCTCCTGATAAACTGAGTAAATTTGCAGGTCAACTCTGAGGGATAAGAAATGGTAATCGAAATAATCGAAACTGATGTATTGGTAATTGGTGCGGGAGGAGCAGGTCTCCGCGCAGGAATAGCCGCCTCTGAATCAAATCAAGAAGTCACTGTTATTTCACAAGAGCTTGTTGGGAAAGCCCACACGGTTATGGCGGAGGGAGGAATTAATGCTGCGCTAGCAAATCTTGATTCGGATGACAGTTGGGAAATTCATGCACGCGACACATGCAGAGCAGGCGCTTATCTCAATGACCAGACTCTTGTGGAAATCCTAGCAAAAGAGTCACTTGACCGTGTTTTTGACCTCGAAAAATATGGTGCTATTTTTTCACGGACGCCAGACGGACTGATAATGCAACGTCCCTTTGGACATCAAACATTCCGTCGTACGTGCTATGCTGGGGATCGAACTGGTCACGAGATACTAGTCACTTTGAAGGCGGAGCTTAGAAGGCGTGATATCCGTCTAATTAGCGAAGTGTTTGCAACTTCTTTATTGTGTGACAAAAAACGTGTCGCAGGAACAACCGCCGTAGATATGCGAACGGGAAAATTCTTCGCAGTTCGTGCCAAAGCTGTCGTGATGGCGGCTGGTGGAGCTGGTCGTGTTTATACTGTGACAACGAACGCGCAAGCTGATGTTGGTAGTGGATACGCTATGGGCTACAAGGCGGGTGTAGATTTAGTGGATATGGAGCAGTTCCAGTTTCATCCCACCGGTGCGGCAATTCCCCCGGCGGCTCGAGGAAGGCTTGTTACAGAAGGAGTACGCGGTGAGGGAGGGATTCTCCTAAACAAGGATGGTGAGCGGTTTATGCAGCGATACAATCCTCAATCGATGGAACTCGCTGGCCGAGATGAGGTTGCCCGTTCAATTGCCACTGAGATTCGTGAAGGTCGAGGAACAGAGAATGGTGCTGTGTTCCTTGATGCGACGTTCCTTCCTGCAAGAATAATCGAGGAGCGTCTTCCCACAATGCTAGAGGATTTCTTGGATATAGGGATAGATATCCGAAACGAGCCGATGGAAGTGACGCCCACTGCACATCATGTAATGGGAGGTCTCAAAATCGATAAAACTGCTAAGACAAGTTTTAACGGGCTCTACGCTGCAGGAGAAGTGGCTGGAGGTGTTCATGGTGGAAATCGACTTGGTGGAAATGCTCTAGCTGCTGGGCAGGTATTTGGAAAGATTGCAGGGGAGTCAGCAGCATCTTATGCGTCAAGAAGTAGCCTACCACGTATCGACCGTTCTGCTTTGGAAGCAGAGTTTTCACGAATAGTTGCACCTTTAGAAAGGGAGAACGGTCTTGACCAAGCAACCGCATCGAGTAAGCTTCAGAGTGTGATGTGGGAAAAAGCCGGTTTATTCAGAAATAAACAAGACCTAAAGGCGGTCTTGGAATTCCTTCTAGAAGAACAGAAACAAGTCGCCTCGAAGCTTGCAGTGAGTAATAAAGCAACACGTTACAACACCGAATGGATTGCTGCACTTGGATTACAGGATATGTTGCTTGTTTCGGAGATGCTTGTCAGATCCGCCCTCTTTCGGCAAGAATCTCGTGGCGCGCATTATCGGACGGATTATCCCGAACCCAATCACGGTAAATGGTTCTATAATATTATAGTAACACAAAAGGACTCTCAAATGCTTCTCAAGAAAACACCAATTTCTATTACAAAGTGGAAGCCTCCTTGGAAATGAAGCACTAGTAAAGGAGATTGTAAAACTGCCAAAAGAACGAACTATCCTATTCAAGATAAAACGGTACAATCCCGATGTCGATGATAAGCCTGCGCTAGCGGCTTACAAGGTTCCTTATTCGGACAAATTAGGTGTTCTCGACGTGCTCCACCACATTTTCCAGAATATAGATTCGTCGCTAGCTTATCGGTGGAACTGTCGGACTGGTCAATGCGGGGCTTGTGCAATCACAATTAATGGTGTTCCTGGACTTGCCTGCCGGACGCTTGTCGACCCTTCAAAGCAGTATTTGTTAGAGCCGCTCTCTAACTTCCCAGTGATTCGTGACTTGGTGGTAGATCTAGGTCCGGGACAGAAAAGGCTTGAGAAGCTACGTCCTTATCTGGAGAGAACCTCGGCGCCCGACCGTCCGGAACGCCTTTCAAGGAAAGAGGTTTCCAATGCTATGGAGCTACGTTCCTGCCTTGAGTGCTTTGCCTGTTATAGCGCTTGCCCAGCCGTTGATTCAGCTAGACAGGAGTTCGGGGGACCAATCGCTATGCGCGAGCTGGCCAGTTTTGAACTAGATCCAAGAGACAAAGGTGACCGCGTACAGGTTGCGATAAGTAACGGTTTATTCGATTGCACTAGTTGTGGGATATGCAAAGAGGTTTGTATACCTAAACATATTGATACACGTAGGAAAGGTGTGGAGGCACTCCGAGCATTAGCTGCAGAGCGCGGTATGGGTCCGTTGCCAGGGCATTTGGCTTTCATCAATCAAATTAGGAAGAGCGGGTACGCGGTTGATGTGAAAAGCCCCCCACTCACCGAACAAGTACCTGATATAATCGAAGTAGAAAATCCCGTAGACGAAGTAATCTTCTATCCTGGTTGTCTTATCAATCTCCGTCTCCAGAAACTTGGATTGAATCTAATTGAAGTTCTCAAACGTAATCGTGTTCGTGTACATATCCCCAAGGATTTTGTCTGTTGTACTAGTGTGGCGTTTCGTACTGGCGCTAGAGACATTGCTTCTGAAATGGTCTTGCGAAACGACGAGTACTTCAGAAAGCTTGGTGTCGCTAAGGTTGTAGGATTATGCCCTGGATGTATGTCGACAATCAAACAAGACTGGCCAATAGTATTACATGAACAGGAACGCCAGCCGTACTCATTCGAACCATTCGATATCAACGAGTATTTGGTCAGAGAGTTGGGGCTTGAAAGATTTAACAAACAAGATTTACAACCACTACCAATTCGAGTTACCTATCACGACCCATGTCACCTCAATCGACATCAAGGAATTACTGAAGAACCAAGAATACTCCTACGTCTAGTTCCTGAATTGGAATTAGTTGACGTTGAGGGGAGTGACCGTTGCTGCGGGGCTGGTGGTGGAGTGCGGGCAGGTCGGCGAGAGCTCTCGAAGGCTATTGCTAAAATTAAATACGATATTCTTAGTAAGGCAAACCCCCAAGTGATTGCTACTTCATGTTCATTTTGCACTATACAACTAATAGACGAGGCTAAGAGAGCTGAGGATGGGATAAAAATCCTAAATGTAACGGATATATTAGCCACTTCCTATCGCGGCGAGAATATTACCTAGAAGTTATTTCTAATCAAGCATTGTATAGACTTTCTCACGGTTCTGTTCCACTCTATCCGCAACTTGTTCAAATAGATTAGCTCCTGTAGAATCAATAGCGACGATTAGCGGTCCAAAACGTACAACTTCTAGTATCCACAAGGCCTCCGGCATCCCAAGGTCAAGCCACTCGACATTCACTATTCTTTTCACCGCCTTTGCCGCCAAGACAGCTGCACCCCCTGTAAACGCTCCATAAACCGCTCCATATTTCTTCATCGCTTCAGCTGTCCTCCCGCCCATACCTCCTTTACCGATAACAACACGGACTTTGAAGGCTTCGATGAATCGATCTTGAAACATCTCCATACGGGTACTGGTTGTGGGTCCCGCAGCTACAAGCTTCCAAGTATCTCCTAATTTTCGGACGATAGGTCCGCAGTGGAATACAGCCAACCCGGTAGGGTTAATTGGTAATGACTTCCTCTCTGTTTTTAGTTTCAAAGCACGTTCGTGTGCTTCGTCTCTTGCTGTGAAAATTATTCCTGTGATATAGATTAGGTCATTGACCCTAAGTTTTCGTACAGCCTCTTCAGTAATTGGTGTCTCTAATTCGTAAGTTGGCATATCATCAGACCCTATGCGATGTAATAATAACTTCTCCTCTATTTGTTATAGTTGCTGAGGCCCGCCTAGCAGCCCAACATTGAATTGCGAGTCCTACAGGGAATGATGCTGGATGTCTCATTGCTACTTCAATGTGTACATCTAAGGCAGTTGTTTTTCCTCCTAAACCCATCGGTCCAATTCCCAACTCGTTAACTGCCTTTAGGAGTTGCTCCTCCATCTCCGCTATCTCTTGATTTCTGTTTCTCTCTCCAACTGGACGCAATAATGATTCTTTAGCTAGTTTAAGGCAGATGTCAGCACCACCACCTATTCCGACTCCAATGATTATTGGAGGACAGGGTTTAGCACCTGCCTTTATAATAGATTCAATAACGAATTGCTTCATCCCTTTCATCCCCCTGCTTGGGTTAAGCATAGCTAATTGGCAGACATTCTCCGATCCTCCGCCTTTCGGAAATGCAGTAATCGCTAAATCAGATCCCTCAGTAATTTTCCAGTTAATCCATGGTATATGACTCCCTATATTGTTACCAGGATTCTTGTGAGCGATGGGATCAACAGTGTTCGGGCGCAGAGGTATTTCTTTTGTAGCTCTTATTACTGCTGACCTGAAAATCTCTGGTAGTTTCCCTAGAAATTGGAATTTGTGTCCCACAGTAACGTAGAATATTTGAATTCCTGTATCCTGGCACATTGGGATTTTATGTTCCTTGGCTAGTCTTATGTTTTCCAGAATCGCTTCTAGTTGACTTCTTGCAGTAGAGTCTGTTTCTGTTTCTAAGGCCTGTTGGAGTCGGTGCTTTACATCTTGAGGTAAATCAGTAACTGCAAGTCTAAGGAGTGTTACTATTGTTGATTCCAAATCATTAACATGCATCAAAGGACTCTCCAAAAGAATCCTTGTGGGGCTAGTTATCTAACTTATTGGTTGTGCCAAATTTAAATCTGACAATATTTTACGAAGCATCTCAAGTAGAACATTCAGAGTGTGAACCCCTTGAGTCGCAATTGTCTCAAAAAGCATACATTCACCATTCAAGTCCATAGCTTCTAAAAATTCCTCTCTTGATATTCGGGGGACAATATCACGTTTATTGAGAGCAAAGATTACAGGAATGTCTCTCATAAGGCTATCACCAAAATGGGTTCCGAGCTCGCTCCAACACCTAATGTTATCCTCAATTAATTGTGGGTTAGAATCCGCAACAAAGATTACTCCATCTGCTCCCACAAGCACTGTTGATCGGGTTTCCGCGTAGTAGTCTTGACCAGTTGCTGACCAGATGTGAATTTGCAGTGTCCAATCACCATGCGCAATCTCTACAGGGCCATAATCAAAGAAGAGCGTTCGACCTGAACTTGTTTCAATTGATTCAAGACGGGAGAGAATATTGAGGCGGCGGAATAATGCACGGATACTCGTGGTTTTCCCGCTCATCGCAGGTCCATAATATACGACCTTTGTTTGTATCATTCTATTACTCCAATCTATAAGCACGACTTTACACATCCAACGAATAACTAGATTGTCCATGATCCCTCTAATCGGTCACCGAAACTACGTTTTCGACCACCCTCAACTGAATTGCGAAAATCTTCGCCCCATTCCGCGTTAATGAAGTCCATTAGCCGGTTAATTGAAGCAGACTTGTAATCAATAGCTTGACGAAGAATCTTTTCCGAAATAACTGATTTTACACCTACCCCTTCAAGCAATCGTAGTCGTAAAAGGATGATTAGTGTTCGCCATGCTGCCTGTACAAAGGCAAGCATTTGCTCCTTGAATAAGCTTTGACGAATTCTTTCTTCCTCGTGTTGGAGGTCGACGAGGCTCCTCTCTAATCTTATACTCACTTTGCCCTGTGCCGTTCGGCAAAGAACACGTTTTATTCGCTCGATTTTAACACGGGTTTCCGACACGACCTTTTCCAACAGTTTCTGTTCAAAAGAAGTATCTGTAAGGAAATTTTGTCCACCATCAAGTTCTAGTGTTAGGCTACCATTTTGAAGTCTAATAACGACCAGATATTTAGTAAGATTTTTCATTGTGGCGTAGATTCTTTCAAAAGAATCGTTGTTTGAGGCGATAACCCATCCTTTGAAATCTTGAATCCGGTTCGACACTGCTGCGGCTGCTGAGGAGGGAGCACGGAAAATTATTCTTTCAGAATTATAATCACTATTCTCATGGTTGATTATCTGTTCGTGTTCGGAGCTGGTTATAAAATCAGAACCAAATACATATTCACGTCGATGAGGAACAAGACTTATCAAAGTCTCTGTAACTAAGTCAATTGGTTCACCGGAATCGCCAACAACAATAATCGGATAACGATCTAATAAGGTTCTCATAATTTGAGCTAATTTATTATGCTCAATTGTCCCAATTGGACCACTCAGGAGGGTTCTCATCTGGCAATCGCCTCTAAAAGTCCATCTACGTCCAAGGTGGGACGTCGAGTAGGTGGCGGACGCTGAAGAACAGTTTCTATTTCTGAGATGAAGTTAGGGATTACCAGTCGTAGCAAACCTAATTTCGCAGTACCCTTCGAGATTGCTGTACTGAAGAGGCCCCCAGCAAGGCTGTAAATGAAATGTTGTTCCCTCTTACAGTCACAGAGAACTTGCATTATACCAGTGCGCTTGACAAGTTGAGCGACTTTTCTTGAAGCGTCAAAAAGTGTGTATGTTAAAGTTGTCTCTCGAAGTGCAGAACCTTCGCTAGTATGCCGAGTAGGTATTAGGTAGCCGCCATCAAGACAAACTATTCCTGTTCTAGCTGAGGGAATAGTTGCAAGAAACTGATTAACGATGGCATTAATTTGCGAAGCAGCGTTTTGTGTGATAGTTATGTTGAGCGCTCCTGTTGACCGTTGGGCTTGGTGATGACCGTGTACATCGAAGGCTTTACTAATAGCATGACGTTCAGCGTTCTTGAAAGCACGTAAGGGAGGGACGAAGTTTTCCTTCCAAAGTAACTCATCAAGATGGATGGTTGTTTTATCTAGTTGCAACAGCATGGCGCCGAGGTTAACGTGGTTCTGAGTGGTTACCATAAGAAAATAATCAGCGGCTCTAGGAAGTGTGGCAAGCAAGAACTTGTTTCGCTCTCCTTCGATTAATATATACGATAAATCGTGATGTAGTCGTTGTGCTACTGAAAGAATCGCAGCAGCAGCTGCACTAACCCCAAAAATTTCATCTTCGGAGAACCAGACACCACTGCTAGTTATAGGATATCCATCCCTCTGAAGAAGAACGACGTTTTCTACGCCAAGAACGCTTTTAATCCCTTGAAGGTGCTCTTTACTATTTTCTATTAGTATGTCTAGCATAGGCGTGTGCTCCAAAAGGAATGGCGACAAATCCCTATTTTAAGCCAACAGACGACCCTAAAGAGCAAAGAATAGTTGGTGCGGGGGGTGGGATTCGAACCCACGAAGGTCTACACCACAGGAACCTCAGTCCTGCCCCTTTTGTCGAAGCTAAAATCTTTAGACCTCATAGACCATGCTCGGGTACCCCCGCATTATGAGAGAAACATTCCCAGTTTCTCCTTCTGGTTTTAAACTTTACCGGCATTGGCGCCATATATGCTATCTTATGATGAGATTTTCTTTACTCCTAATCACAGCGTGTAAATCTGTAATAACTCGAAATAATCCGTTCTTAGTTCTCCGTTAATGGTATTACCGTACTTCTAATGGGTTTTTCCCGAATATGAGAACTAGTTTGAATTAATTGTGTACTTAAAACTGCATTAATGCCGTGACCTATGAGGGCAGTAATACCTGTGTAATACCCTTAACTTTTCAGGGGAATCCTACATCAGCACTTGATTTCGAATGAGATTAATTACAGTCAATCTTCCTGAAGAATATGTTG
>CBDVBC010000036.1:0-8684 GCA_965372125.1 Candidatus Hermodarchaeota archaeon
TGAAACCATTATACAAACGCCACCTGTTGTTTTAGTCAGCGAGCCAACAAAAAGTTTTGGTTAAATCTTCCTTGGATACTATTTCTTTGAGGATTTCCACTTTTTAAGGGCAAACATCCAATAAATAGTAAGGTTAGAAAGCAAAGGGGGATTTCCTCTGCAAGAATTCTGGCGCGAGTTATGGCAGCAGATCAACAATCAACAGCAATCTTTTGTCTCCGAAGCTGAACTCCGGCTAAGAGGTTTGTTGTCTTCACCGACTTCCGAAGTAGCCTATTCGAAGCTGGGGAAATATCTACAGGAAAGCTGGCGCCTCCGAAACGTGAGTATGCTGACTGGTGCCTTGGTCGCTAATCTTGTAAGCGCAGAATTCTATTGGAGTGAACAACGGTTCACACGGGCAGCAGGGCTCCTACTTGAAGCTAGCGACCTATTTTACCTCCTAGATAAATGTGCTACTAGCCAACGATGCATAACAACTGCACTCCACCTAGCTGTGCAAGGACAACCTACACATTCGTGGGAATTCGACATCATGGCTAATGCACTATTATTCTCTGCTTGCTTGTCACTCATCGAGAACCCAGAAATTCTTGCAGAGCAATTCCGCGCTTTAAGGACTTCAGTACCTGAAAGAATCCAGAAGCGACTTGGTCGAGAAGACGCCTATCGAGTAACCCTCTTCCTTCGCCGAGCAACACGTCTTCAAACGCTAACACCACTAACCACCTTGGATACCATATCAACACTCCGAAGTAGCTCTGACTTTTCCACGTTATATGATTACTTAACAGGTCATGCCGAACGATATGCATTGATTCGAGACGGTCTAACTGCATTGCGACGGATAGCGCAAACATAGGAAACATGCTGCGTTCTCAATACCAACCTGATGAAACATAGAAAAAACAGTTAAACCTCCCAAGCCTGTCAACTCAATACAGGAGTCACCCGGCTTGTGCGGAATCTTTGCAATTACCTCAAATCGACGCCACGACATTGGTCAGATTCTCGTTGAAGGTGCCGAAAAGCTCACCTACCGAGGTTACGACACTGTTGGTGTTGCTACAGTTCACAAAGGAAGAATTCTACTGCGAAAGGACAAAGGGAGAATTGAGGAAGTTGCAGTAAAACTACGCCTTGCTGAAATGCCTGGCCATAAGGGAATAGCTCAACTCCGCTGGGCCACCTTCGGTGCACCCAGTAAGATCAATGCACAACCCCACTTTGACTGCGACAAGGATATGGCAGGTGCACATAACGGTAACATTGTGAATTACTTACCTTTACGAGAATTGTACATAAGTGAAGGGCATACCATCAGGAGCATGAACGATGGTGAAATTTGTGTTCACGCTGTTGAAAGGTACTATGATAAAAGCGGGGATATGATTGAGGCTATCCGGAAGGGATGCGGAGATTTACGTGGTGACTACGCATTTGCAATTATGCATAAGGCTGATGATAAGGTCTACGCTGTGAAAATGGGCTCTAGTCTCTTCGCAGGCATAGGTGAAGGAGAAACTTGTGTTAGTAGCGACCTTCCCAGTATCCTGCCTGTCACTCGCAATATCGTCAACGTTCACGACGGTGAATTATTAATTCTAAGCCCTGAAAGCATCGAAATCCGACAGATTGGCGATAACTCTATTGTGGTACGGAAACCCTATGTTTCAGATGCAGACATTCGTGTGGCCCAGAAGGGAGGCTATCCCCACTTTATGCTTAAGGAAATCTACGAACAAGTAAGCAGCGCCCGAAGCCTCTTCAATGCAATCCGCGAACCATTTATCACCAATTTCGAGAAGGCGCTAGCTGATGCTAAGCGCATCTTCTTGGTAGGATGTGGATCCAGTTTTCATGCTACAATTCTAGGAAGTTACTATTTCAACAGTGTAGCTGGGATATCAGCATTTCCTGTCGTAGGTGGACAGTTCATCTCCCAATACGGAAATACAATAGGGGAGGGTGATGTTGTGGTGTGTGTCAGTCAAAGTGGAGAAACAAAGGATGTCATTGATGTTGTCCATCACTGCAAAGCCCGTCAGGCACGTATTCTTAGCATTGTCAATGTCCTGGGCTCCTCGCTCACGCATCTCAGCGACATGTATCTCCCTCTTGGATGTGGCTTTGAAATCAGTGTTCCAGCAACCAAGACGTACACGAGTCAAGTAATCCTTCTCGCTTATCTTGCCGCTCGTGCTGGAATGCGACAAGGCACTCTAACCAGTGATCAAGGCGAGGCGTTCCTCCATGAACTACAAACCCGGTTACCTTCTCTTCTGGAACAGACCATTGCCACAACATCTGTCAAAGCTCGTAGTTTAGCAGCATACTTGGACCAACATCCGCATTTCTACGTCCTTGGATACGGTCTCACTTATGGTGTGGCACTAGAAGGTGCTCTAAAAATCAAAGAAGTCTGCTACATTCTAGCTGATGGCATGTATTCCAGCGAGTTCAAACATGGTCCCCTCAGTATAGTTGAGAATGGGTACCCTGTTATCTTTACAGTAGCACCCAACGACGCTGAACACCTCGTTAATCACCTTTCCGAGGTCGAGTGCCGTGGGGCACGGATTATTTTAACTGCAGAGGACAACTCTTTACTCCGTCGATATGTCGCTGAGGAGGACTACCTTGTCGTCCCCTCTTCTAGCCACTATCTAAGCCCAATACTCCAAGCCATACCTCTACAATTATTAGCTTATCACTTGGCAGTCTTCAAAAAAATCGATCCTGATTATCCTCGAAATATAAGTAAAACACTGACTGTTCGTTAACAATGCTGAACCTTACCTTTGTAGCATTCTAGACGGAATAGTTCTAATGCGTTCTTTGTTGTAATTTTGGCAACGGACTCTTCCGTTGTTCCTTTGAGTTCAGCAATCTTGGCAACAGAAAATTGAAGGTTTGCAGGCTCATTTTGTTGACGGGGTTGGGGTGCTAGCCAAGGTGCATCAGTCTCTAGCAGCATATTAGTTAGGGGCATCGTCTCAGCTATTCGTTGCATTCGCCGTCTAGAAACAACACTAGTAGGTACGCTCATGAACCATTTCTGGGCGGCAGCTTCAGTAACAAGATCTGGATTGTTGAAACAGTGCAGCTGTACACTAGTGACGTTCTCCTCTCGGAGTATCCGAATAGCATCTGCTTCTGCCTCTCTAGAATGAACTACTAGGGGGAGTTCTAGCTCCTCTGCTAGCCGGATGAATTCTACAAAGTGATTACGCTGCAACTTCCGCTTGTTTGCTTCCTTCACCCAATAATAGTCCAATCCCACCTCCCCTATAGCTACAATCTTGTCAACATTTTTTCGAATAAGATGCATACAGTCTTTGATCATCTTCGGGGTTGTTCGTGGTGGGTGAAGGCCGAACGTCACCCAAATGTAGTTAGGAAATCTATCCGCCAAGTTTAGTGCCTTCTCATAGAAACGGGGCTCAATGGGGCTAACCACAATACCAATTACGCCAGCTTGTTTTGCCCGCTTCACAATAGCTGCAGCTGTTGGATAGAGTCTAGGCATTTCAATGTGGGAGTGCGTATCGAAGAGTTCCAAAATAATAGCCTCGCTCACTGATAGCGAATCTGCGAACGATTGAAAAGGGTTTCCTCCTTTCAGCAGATTGGTGATTTAACCTCCATTTACGGCTCGTTCCGATGTGAAATGTATTGGCTAAAACAAAGCCTACCATAACGGTACGTCTCTTCACTGTTCTCCGTATGCTTGCAGGTGAAAGGGAAATACAAGTAGACGCGTTCAACGTGGAAGAGTTAATCGAGCTACTGGTAGAACGTTTCGATGACGAATTCCGCCAAATGCTTCTCTAAGAAGATGGGTCACTCAAACACTATTTCCATGTTCTTGTAAATGGACGCCACATCCGATTTCTAGACGGCATCCACACTCCACTTGAAAAAGGCGATGTTGTAGCGATATTCCCCCCGCTGGGTGGGGGACAATCGTAGAAGCAGATGACCTTTCTTGATCTGATATTCTACTTTTGTTTTCCTTTAACCTTACGAATAGCTTGGATTGTTTTGGATAAGGATTTACCACCATCTTTTCGGAGGTTCTTCTCGACAATGGTTCCTTGAACAATAATATCTGCTCCAGCGGCAGCAACTGCCGCAGCCTCTTCAGCTGTTGTGATTCCTCCACCAACTGCAAGTGGAATATCTATATGCTTGGAAACAGTCTTCACTACAGGGAGAGGGACAGCATTATTGGCACCGGAACCAGCTTCAAGGTATACAAAACTGAAACCCATAAGTTGGGCGGCAAGCGCGTAGCCAAGGGCAATTTCAGGTTTATGTCGAGGTATCAGCCGAGCGTCTCCTACAAATCCTGCGGTTCCTCCAGGTTCTACGATTAAGTAAGCCATGGATATCGGTTCAAGATTAAATTCCTTGATGTAACGGGCACCTAGTGTCTGTACATCGACAATCCAGTATGTGTTTCGGGAGTTAAGCAGGCTCATGAAGAACACTGCGTCAGCGAAGCGCGAGAGCCCAGAGACATTTCCCGGAAAGAGGATGACAGGAATCTGTACTAGTTGCTTAATCAACTGAAGTGTCTCATCAATTATGCCAAAGGCGGTAGACCCTCCCACCATAATTCCATTGGACCCTGCCTGCTCCGCTAGTTTGGCAATTTGCGCTGCATCTTTAGGGGTCTGTTTGTGGGGATCAGGATCTATTAGTGTTAGGTGAACTACCCCGTGCTCTTTTAAGACTCCTAGTAAGGTATTCCATGTTGAATTCATGGTGGTCATATATAATCTACTTTCATTTTTGGTACTCTGATGGCTTATAAGTTTGCTAGACCCACTGCCCGAGAAGCTTTGTTATGCCTGGCGGGAGCTTCACAATACCCTTCTCCCAGTCTACAACAATCATTTTCCGAAGTTCAAACCAGCGAACGTAACTTCGAAGTTTTCGTTCTTTTATCCTCAAACGCTTTGCCAACGCCGCGAACCCCTTTCCGCCCGCCTCCTCAAAGGCACGTAGTAGGGGGCTCCACTCATAAACCACAAGCATAACTATCGATGTCAAAATCTTCCCGACATTGTCACCCTCTAAAGCGCTGGTCGGAATTACAGGAATTCCCACCATAAAACTCAAATCATTACGAAGCCGGTCTGGCGCCCTTGCCTTTCTCAAATCGAGCTTATTTGCCGCTATAATGCAAGGCACGGTTGGCATCATGTCGCTTATTTCAGTCCAGATATATCGAGCTTCCGCATCGTCTTCCGGGTTACTTGCATCTACTACAAATAGTAAGCCATCAGCACCCTCAGAGAGAATGCGGCGGAGTATTTTAAATCGGGCAAGACCGGGAGTTCCAAAAAGTCGAATTGGAATCCCAAGAACATCTGCAATCCCATGATCGAGTCCCACAGTCGCGCCGTCGACATCAACGCTTATGACATTCCCTTTGACTAGCTGCTGAATTAGAGTACTTTTTCCTGACAAGTGAGGTCCAGTGATTAAAATCTTCAAGCTGTTCTCTCCATAATTCTACACTTTCTGGCTCCAGCCTTCCTGTTCACTCTTACTAGTTCAAATTTAAACTTTCCTTCTTTCACTAGGTTACAAATCTATCCTTGAATATTCCAAATAAGTCTACAATTGGGTTTCACGATAAAAGGCGTACTGATAAAAGGCGTGAGGAAGGGTGATAAATATTATGGCGCAGGCAGAGCGAAAGCGGGTGATTGTGTTTGATGTTGATGGTGTCATAATTAGAGGGTTTTGGCTTTCCCAAATAACTGCTCGTCTCGGTATCATCAAATCATTCTCCCTGGGCATCCTCATCATCCTATATGAGGCTCGAATTATAGAAGTCACCTCCTTAATGCGATATGCCTATCGGCTGCTTCGTGGTGTTCCCCAAGAATGGCTACTGCGAATGACAAACCAATCTGGCCTTGTTCGAGGGGTCCTAGAAACTATACAACTCCTCCGGCAGCAGGGACATGTCATTGTCTTGATCAGTTCCGGTATTCCTGATTTTGTAGTCAGTCGTCTATCAAAAATCGTGGGTGCGCAATTCGCGTATGGGTTACGTTTAGAGATTCAGGATAATCTCCTCACCGGTCACATCTCGGCGCTTGGATCCAGAGGGCAGACCAAAGTTGAGTATATCAAGCATCTCATCTCCACCCAACAACTCGGAGACTACGAACTTGTCGCAATAGCAAACGATCGTAATAACATTCAACTCTTCAAGTATTCTCATCTTCCTGTCGGATTTCGCCCTGATAGGGTGGCGCGACGTCATGTT
Organism: Candidatus Hermodarchaeota archaeon; assembly: GCA_965372125.1. Classification (GTDB taxonomy): domain Archaea; phylum Asgardarchaeota; class Hermodarchaeia; order Hermodarchaeales; family Hermodarchaeaceae; genus YT-063. The sequence continues at coordinate 6,290 of CBDVBC010000036.1, forward strand.
CAACATGTTGTCACTACACCAGATCTCAGGGCATTACTCCCATTCATTGCAAGCCCCTCGGCTAGCGTCTACATCCCTCGGCGACTAGGACAAGAACTCGTCCGACAATTACTCCACGCGAGTGCAGTGATTATCCCTTTTCTCTGGCTTAGTGACACCTCCTGGCATCTTCCAATACTTTCTGTAATATCAAGTGGTTCTCTACTGTTTTTAGTCTCTGAATTGCTCAGAAACTATGGAATTCGCATCCCTTTAATTTCCAAGGTTGTCCATGCTGCAGGGCGAGAGGATGAAATTGGGGGGTACGTCCTATCTCCTCTCTTCTTTGCTGCTGGTGTTGGGCTTCCTCTAGTTTTATTCTCTGTCCTTCTACCCTTTCCACTCATCGCAGCTTCATGTGTAATAGCCTTTCTAATTGGAGATTCCTTCTCCACAATTGCTGGTCTTCTTTACGGTCGCCGTAAATGGCGTATTAACTCAGCGAAAACCGTGGAGGGAACTCTCACTGGCTTTTCACTCGCTTTCTTAACCCTCCTCATTTTCCTTCAGCCCTTCTCAGCCCTACTGTGTTCGTTTCTTGCAGGGTTTATAGAACTTCTCCCAATTCCCCTCATTGACGATAATCTAAGTGTTAGTATAGGCGCCTCGATAGTGTTTGTAGTTCTTCAGCTCTTCGGGTTCTACATCTTCCTGTAACGAAGTTTCTGCTCATAAGGCGAACTTTTTAGCCTCGTTTTCATCAAGTATCGGACAAGGAATTGATGATTTGCCAAGACTTACTTGCAGTCAATGTGGTCGAAGACTCAAACCCCGAGCCAAGTTTTGCTCCTATTGCGGGAAACCAATAAGCGCTTCTCTGAAACCTTCAATATCTGCCGAAGGCGTTACCCTGCCAATCACCCATCGCCCCTCTCGTGCAGAGGTAACAGAAACTCAGTCCTCAGTTGAACCAATGCCACAGGTAGTAGAGGCAGCATTAATTCTTAGAGGAAAACTAGCGAAACTGCTTTCTGAAAGGGATGCACTCGAAGAGGAAATGGAAACAATAAAAATTAAGCAGTTAGTCGGAGAGCTATCCGAAGACGCTGCCAAGAAGAGGATGGGGAAGCTCAAGATAAAGATAGACCGGCTTGCTAGAGAAATTAAGGGGTTCGAGGGGAAAGCAAGCGTACCTCTTGAGCAGCTAGAACAAGAACATATCATTCACGCTGAACGCCTTCAAAAGCTTGAAACACTGTATCAATCAGGGGAAGTAGAACAATCAATTTTTGAGCGTTTGGTAACTGAATACCGCAACAAACTTGCAGGCATCGTCCACAAATTGGAGGCGGAGCGTATCAAAGCGCAGTGCTGGCTGAGCGAGATAGAAGCCCGTCAACAGCAACTTGAATTCGATAAGGAAACATATGGGGTTCGCGCAAAGTTAGATGAACTTCCTCAAAGCCAAGTCACTGGACGGTTGCAGAGCATCGAACAGGAATTAACCAAGATAAGCCAAGTCGTCGTTGGACTTCGCGCGGTTCTAGGCGTACCCTCCCCCTCCTTTGTTGGGGAGTCCACCGTAAAACCATCACGAGCTTCTCGTTCTTCCTCTAGAACCTCACGTCATGGTAAATGTTCAAGTTGTGGTGCTTCTGTTCCCCCCCGCAGTAAGTGGTGCTATCACTGCGGCAACATGGTAAACTAATACGAACCGGATTTCTAGGTCAATAAAGCAGCATTTCTTCATTGAAGCTCAACTAGAATTAAATTCAAAGTTTACCTCTTCGTATCCACCAACCAAATCACCCTTCCTGGACCAGACAAAAAGAAGCGGTCCACGGATCTCGAAATCCATAGGCGTAATCACTTCTTTAATTTGAGTTTCTTTTGGCCAGAGGTAGAGCACTTCTATGTCATATTCTGAGACTTCCTCCTCCACGTTACTAGCAAGTGAGTTAACACCAGGCTGAAGCTGTCCTTGGAAGAAGATTACCCATTTCAGGTAGGGGATATCAGCGGCACCCCGCAACCCGATATCTACATGAAGAATTTTCTGTTCAATACGCTGACCGTTGATAAACACCTGCTCTGCATCAAGAAATGCTTGCATGTTTGTACAAAGGTTCTCTGCTTCTTGTGTGAAAGCTTTTGGATCATGCAATATGCGTTCATAATACCCATCGGGGTCAGCATAATCGTAGCAAACAACTTGGTAAACTTGGAGTGAAGTAGAGATCGTGAAATAAGATGAAGCAAAAAGAGGTGTGACTCTAGAATCCATTATTCGCCGCCCACAGTACTCAGAGAAATAACCCTTAAGTAACTTGTTTCATAATAATATTTGGCGGCGATGAGGAAAACCTGAGTACCGCGGACGTAAAAGAATGACGCACGACGGGCGGACTGAGCTGCT
>CBDVBC010000037.1:0-8673 GCA_965372125.1 Candidatus Hermodarchaeota archaeon
AGTCCGGTAGAAGCATTCTTCTCAGATGTAAGAGTCACCGTAGAAGATGGAGTCTACGAGCCGGCAGACGACACTTTCTTACTCTGCCAATACCTTGACATTACTCCAGGCGAGAAAATGCTTGAAATCGGTTGTGGATGCGGGCTCGTGTCAATTGTTGCCGCAAGAAAAGGAGCAACTGTTGTCGCAACTGACAAATCACCTCTCGCGATTCAGAACACTCAAGAGAATGCTAGGAGACATAACCTCCAGGATAACATCGTCGTACGTCTAGGGCAATTATTTGAGCCAATTCGTACCGAAGAACGATTCTCCGTAATCGCCATTAATCCACCTTATCTTCCAGGAACTAGAGAGGACCCAGCTTATGACGGCGCATGGTCTGGGGGAACTGATGGGCGAGAAGTGATAGATGCCTTCATCTCCCAATGCAAGCATTTCCTCGAAAACGACGGCCGTGTTTTAATTGTACAATCTTCACTCTCCAACCCAGACAAAACCCATCGTATGCTAGATACCCTGTTCCACGACTCAACCATTAAAGCAGAGAAACGCTTCTTTTACGAGCGACTTTTCCTCTTTGAAGCCTGTCAGCCCCGCCAACTGACAACTGAAAGGTTTTAGAATCCGTCTTCCCTGAAAAGGAATGGTGGACCATGCCAGTCAACTTGACCTCAGAGGGCTCAGCGGCAAAAAGAGCATACGAAGAAGCCACCACGCTAGTAGAGCGGATAGAAACGTTAGAGAAGTTTGTGTCTTTAATCCCAAAACACAAATCCAGTGAAAAAATGGTGGCGACTTACCGCCACCGTCTTACTGTGCTGCGTAGCGAGTTGGAGGAGCGGCGAGCTAGGCGTAAATTGAGTACTGGTGGTCCCACCTACTGCTTACCTAAAGAGGGGGCGGGGCAGGTCGTTTTGGTGGGACTTGCAAACAGCGGTAAAAGCACACTACTGAATCGCCTAACAGGCGCCAAGGCTAAGGTTGGTAGCTATGGATTCACGACCCAACTACCTGAGCCAGGAGTTCTGAAATACGGTGGTAGCGGCATCCAGATTATAGAGATGCCAGCGCTCTTTGAGGGTGCAGGAGAGAGCAGTGTTGGCCGTCAAATCCTCGGTGGGATACGGAATGCGGACCTCATAGTCCTTATCATCGATCTTTCCAAACCGCCACTCCCTCAGATGGAATTACTCATTCAAGTATTAGAGCAATCCAGGATTAAACTAAATAAAAACCCTCCACCTATCCGGTTCGCTAGGACTGGCAGTGGCGGTTTTCACATCATTGGCCAGACTCATTTTCAAGGTGACCCCGACCTTATCCACCAGCTACTTCACATGCGACGAGTCCACAACTGTTCACTACAATTCAGAGGACCAGCGACCCTTGATGATCTTATGGAAGTAATAGATAGTAGAACTCGCTTTGCTCCTGCAATTGTAATTGGTACAAAAGGGGACACCACTAATAGCTCCTCTCATTACGAAGAACTTTGCAGCAATTATGGTGATGATTTCATTATCTTCGCTGTTTCAGTAGAGAAGGAAAAGGGAATAGAGACTGCAGCGGCAGGTATATTCCAAGGATTAGGGGTAATCCGGGTTTACACCAGAAAGGCGTCAGGTGAAACTGCAGATAAGCCATTAATCCTAAGTCAGGGGGCAACCATCGAGAAACTTGCTGACCGTCTTCACAGTGATTTTCTTCGCAGCTTCCGATACGCCATAGTTTTCAGAGAAAGTGAACAGATGAGGCGAAAGAAGGTGGGGCTTACATATCAGCTAGAGGATCAAGATATCATCCAAATCTTTACTGGCTCGAAATAAGAGAAGTTGTTAATCAAGTTTCACACCGCGCAAGATTAATAAGATGGGGAGATTTGCAGATACCATCCACTCAACATGATGTGGGAGGCTCACAGCAATGGTAAGACCCGGTAAATGTTATCGCCATATCAAGCGTCCACCCTACACACGTAAAGAGTACATAAAGAGAATCCCAGGAAGCAAACTTTTGATGTTCCGGATGGGGAAGAGAAAGAATAGGAATTTCCAACTAACCCTGAGCCTAACCACGGATGAGAGGGTGCAGATTCGGCATGAAGCCTTGGAGGCAATGCGAATCGCAGCCAACCGTTATCTCAACCGAAGCATCGGCGTTGAGAACTACTTTTTATGGGTTCGAGTTTATCCACATCAAATTCTTCGAGAAAAGCGAATGATGGCCTTCGCGGGTGCTGATCGTATCCAAGAGGGGATGAGACGTGCCTTCGGGAAACCCTTTTCGCTGGCGGCACGTGTCCGTCCAGGCCAACCCGTACTCACTCTCGAAATCGACTTCAAACACCTCCAGATTGCCAAGGACGCCCTACGCCGCGCAAAGATGAAACTCCCCACTCCATGTACAGTTCGCCTAGATCGTGCGAATCCACCGGAACTAGCAACAAAAGTTGGAATACACCAGCCAATCATTGCCTGAAAATATCTCCCAAAGGGAGAACCATACCATCCCCTTCTTTAATACCTATTTAGGACTTTAAGTAACTTCTTAGTTCTAGAATTTTGACCCAGCCATGGCTAGTATCATCACTGATCTAAAGACAATCCCTAGGAATAGCAGGGTTATTCTAGGTGTCTCCGCTAGTTGGTTTTTTTCAGCAGGACTAGTCTCTTCGTGGAAGAACCTATTCATCAACATGTTCGGAGGCTTTCTCCTAGTGGGTGCCATCTCGACGGTATCTCTGGGACTCGGTCTTTTGTTTTCTTTTTTAGGTGGCCATCTGGGTGCTGCTTATTCCGAAAAAAAGATTGTTGCTGCAAGCATCTTGATTTCAGCAGTAGGGTACGCTATTTTCGCCATAGCCAATACTATCGACATCCTAATCCTTGGCGTTGTGCTTATGACATTCTCAAGTCTTGGCGCACCTTGTTTGAATTCCATCTATTTTGGTGAGGTTCAACGAGAGCACAGAGGTCTTGCAGCGGGTACGCGTACAGTAGCCTTGAATACTGCTGCATTTACCGCACCAATCGTTAGTACCCATGTCCTACTCAGCCTACTCGGATTCGTAGGCATGATGCGAACAGGGTTACTTCTCACCGCTATCTGCCTTACAGTGAATGGTGGCGTGATCGCACTTCTGGTTCGCCCAAACAAGAGGAGAGCTGAAACAAAGCCGAACCCGCCAAAACATACGCACCTTTTCCTTGAAGGAATACACACAACGCTACGTACATCACCAGCGCTCCGGTTATTACTAGTTGTGACAATCCTCGAGAGCATCGGCTACAGCATCAGCACCACCTACGAAATCTTCGTAATCACAGAAGTAGTAGGAGTATCCATCGATGCCTATAGCGTATTGCTGCTAGTATATGGTTTGCTCTTCATTCCTCTAGGATTTCTCTTTGGAAGAATTTCAGATCGCGGAAGCAGGTGGCGTTGCGCTCTCGGGTTCCTCTTATTGCCCTTCATAAACCTAGCTCTTATTTTCTCACGAGGTTACTGGCAGCTAGCTCTCATTTTAGTAAGTGGAGCGGTTGGAATAGCTGCGTGGTATGCATCAAAATATCCTCTGATAACTGATTTGGCGCCCAGGGAGAAACTTGCCAGTGTGTTTGCGGTTTTTCTGACACTGCCTAGCTTGTTTGCCTTCTTCGTGCCGTTCCTTAGCAGTTTAGTCCTCCTTTCTTTTCCTCTTGAAGCGCTTTGGATGTTTGAAGTAGGTATCTTTGGTTGCGCTGCGGCACTTGTTCTTTTCGCGTATCGTTCTTATTCAAGGGATTTCGTTGGTGCTGCTATTCCTAGATAATGGACTAGTGTGTTGAAGGAAAACGGAACGCTTTGCCAGCGAACCGGGCATCAGACCCCAACTCGTGATTAATTTCTATGAGGCGATTGTATTTAGCGGTCCTATCACTTCGAGCTGGCGCGCCTGTTTTGATTTGACCACAGGAGAGGGCTACAGCAAGGTCAGCGATGAACGTGTCTTCAGTTTCTCCACTCCGGTGACTGACAACGACGCCGTAAAGGTTAGATGTTGCTAGGTCCGCTGCTTGCATTGCCTCAGTTAAGGTGCCGATTTGGTTAACCTTCAGGAGGAGCGCATTGCCTGCACCAAGGTCGATTCCACGTTGTATTCGCTCCGGATTAGAGACGAAGAGGTCGTCGCCAACAACTTGTATCTGTTCTCCAACGGCTTTTGTTAGAGCTGCGAAACTGTCAAAGTCGTTTTCACTGAAAGGATCTTCAATTGATACTAGGGGATAGTCTTTGCATAACGTTTGATAATAGTCACCTAGCTCTGCTGGCGTCAGTTGAGTCCCATCTATTGAATATCTGTTAGCTGTGTAGAACTCGGAGGCAGCCGCATCAATCGCCAGTGCAATCTCCTTTCCTGGTGTATAACCTGCCTCTTCGATGGAAGCTAGAATTGCTTCGAGTGCTTCTCGGCTCTCAGTCATAGGTGGTGCGAAGCCTCCTTCATCTCCAATGTTTGCGGATGCAGCCCCATACCTTTTCACTAGCACCTTCTTCAGGACGTGGTAGGTTTCCACACCTGCGCGTAGTGCTTCGAGGAAATCATCAAACCCCACAGGCATGACATGAAATTCTTGGATGGCTAGTTGGTTTCCTGCGTGTTTTGCGCCATTAATGATGTTCATCATAGGAACGGGCATCACATATCGTTCCCGAGCCCTTAGGTAGCGGTAGAGAGGTTGCCCTTTGCAGTTCGCTGCTGCCGCTGCCACTGCGAGTGAAACACCGAGGAGTGCGTTTGCACCCAGTCTCGATTTATTAGAAGTTCCATCAAGAGCGAGTAATAGCTCATCGATCTTCTGTTGTTCCCTGCAGTCAAGGCCTATGAGGGGTTTCCTGAGCACATTTTCCACATTATTGATTGCTGTTAAAACACCCTTACCTGCAAAACGAGTTTCGTCGCCATCTCGCAGTTCAACAGCTTCGTGCTCACCAGTAGAAGCGCCAGATGGAACCTTTCCAAGCCCACGACCACTCCTTGTAAAGACCTCAACCTGTAAAGTCGGATTGCCTCGGCTATCGAGAATCTCTAAGGCGCGAATATTAGTGATTTCGTATTGATTTGACACGGAATCCAATCTCCAGCTATCGAATTCTAAGATGTAGGTCAGATTAAAGACCTTCAATACTCTTTTGATACTAAAAAAGAGCGATAGATGTGTCGGCACTCGTACCTCGGAAGAGACTAGAGATATTACTAAGCAGATTAGAAGGATTCCCTAAACCTTGTGCAGAGTTTGAACAATACGAAATCTCTGATTCAGTAGCAGCAACTATGGCATTCATTGCAGCGACCCATGGTGATATAGCGGGACGCGTTGTTTACGATTTAGGTTGTGGACCTGGACGGCTAGCTATTGCAGCCGCTTTACTAGGTGCGGAGCGGGTTATTGCTGTTGATATAGATTCGAAAGTGTTAAAAGTTGCTGAACGCAACGCACAACAGCTTGGTGTGTACGATCAGATAGAGTTCGTCGCGCAAGATGTGAAGACGCTCAAAAGCAGGGCGGACACCGTGTTAATGAATGCGCCCTTTGGAGTTCAACAAGCTCATGCAGATCGACCATTCCTCAGAAAAGCACTAGAATTAGCTAATGTCACATATTCTTTACATAAGGCATCCAAGGGAGGAAGAGACTTCATTACCCAGTTCGTTTCTGGCCTTAGGGGGCGTATCTCCTTCATTCAGGAGATGACCATGGTACTAGCAGCTACAATGCGGTTCCATGAAAAACAGAAACACGTTATTCGCGTCGACTTCTATCGAATTGAAAAAACGGAAGCTTAACATTATGCCTAACAAACGCATTAAAGAAGGAGACCGTGTTCTGCCTGGAGACCGATTGGGTGTTATCGAAGAATTTATGCCCGGACCAGGCACCTTCGAAGATCAAGATGACGTAATCTATGCTAGTATCACCGGTCTCGTACGAATTGATATGAGTGAAAGGACAATTCACATCGAAACAATAACAAGAACACCCATTTTCCCCAAGCGCAACGACATCATAATTGGGGAAGTGCAGCACGTCGGGAAAAAGGCTGTAATCATTAATATTTTTCAAGTTAGCGGTAGTTCTTGTGCTATACCGTACTCTGGCTCTATCTACATCAAAAACGCCGCCGCAGGCTATGTTGAACAAATGCGAGACCTATTTCGACCAGGAGACATCGTTATTGCTAGAGTACAAAGGCAGGCTTTGGGGATGGCAAGGTTATCTACGGTTGGACCCCGATTAGGCGTAATTCATTCCTCCTGCAGTCGTTGTGGTCAGTCTCTAAAACATCAAAACCGAAGATTAACATGTATTAATTGCGGAAATGTAGAAGAGCGAAAGCTCTCTAAAGACTATGGTCAGATCTATGAACTAATGCACCCCGGTAAATCAGATTCACCGACCTCCTAAAACGAAGCAAAGGGGGTAGTTTCGCAGCCTGGCACGTTGGACGAAGAAAACCCTAATCTTCGCAATAACCAAAGCCAAAAACCAAATAATATTCATTGAAAAACTAAGAAGATCAAATGCGAAATACGAATCCGTGCAAAACCCCGAGGCATCACACTTACATTTCGAGGAGCCCTAGAACAAGTTCGCCGTATTGTAATAAATGCTAGAGACACCTTTAATGAAATTAGACACTCTGAAAAAATCTAGTTATCGAAACTAAAAGCAAGTTTTAAAAGCAGGGTAACACACGGTCAGCGAAACCACTAAAAAATATGATGAGGGCTACCCACCAATGAAGGTTATAATCACGAAGAATACAACCCGAGTACTAGAATTGGAACTCCAGGATACTGGACATACAATCTGCAATCCTTTGCGAGAAATCCTCTTTGAAAACAAGCATTTAGCATTTGCTGGTTACTCGCTGCCTCATCCCCTAATCCGAACGGCTACATTTATTATTCGTACTGATGGAAAAGCGAAACCTATCAAAGTGTTCGTTGGTGCGGCACAGAAGCTGATTAAACGGGTTGAAGAACTTCGAACAGCATTTCGGAAAGGCATGGAGGCCGAGTGAAATCGTGGATGTATTAGACAAGCTTCAAAACCTGCTTGAGAGTCATAGAGTAAATTCAGTTGAATCAGCTGTGCGGCGCAAGGACCTCGCTAGACTCGGAGATCCCCTAACAAATTTACTGTATTCCTTAGCCGAATCTCTAGTAGAAAACCGGTTTGGAGGAGGGAAGGTCTCGGGAAAAACACTTGCTGCAGCATTGAGACTGTCTAATCTGCGGCATCTTGCACCATCCCGCCTTGATGCCCATGGTCTTGGCGATTGTGTCGAGGCGCTAGTAGCCTATACTTGGATTCGGGGTACACTAAACATTCCTGAAGCGGTGGCACTCCTAGCACGGGAAATTATGCAGGCTACAGAGAGTGAAGTATTGGGAAGTGGTCAAACCCAACCTATAGCCAAGGCTTTTGCGGCATTAATACGTGATATTTGTCTTAAGGAACAACCTACAAGCACCTGAGAAAGCCAATAGATTATTTACATTATTTTTTTCATGCTAAACAAGACAGTTGAACAGGAGACCGATGCAGATTGAAGTTTTGCCCAAAATGTGAAAGCTTACTATCTCCAAAAAAAGTCGGGAAGAGGCAGAAACTAGTGTGCAGATTCTGTGGATATACACAGTCACTAACAACTAAAGTTAAAGCAACTTATCGTATCGAAGAAAAAATAGAACATGGTCCTCAGGAGGAAACTCTCGTCATTGATGAAGAACTTGCTAAGCAGCTGCCCATGCCCACAGTTCGTGCTATCTGTCCAAAGTGTGGATGCAAAGTGGCTTATTACTGGCAAGTACAGACACGCTCAGGTGATGAGGGAATGACCATTTTTTTCAGATGTCAAGATTGCGCCCAGACTTGGAGGGAATATTAGTAAATCACCCTTTCCTAGCCCCATAGCAATTTTGGTAGGAACTTGACCTTTGAAAGGAATATTTTGGATAATTGAGTTATTAAGAAAGGGTTTGTAAGGGATGCTGCGATTAGCCGTCCTTGCTGATCAATATCGCCTCTTGTTTCAACGAGTTTGCGCACACTGCTTTGTTGGAGTGTTTGGAACAGTTTGTCTAGTTCTTTGTTACTAAGACTATTTAGGAGGCGTCGAAGCAACGCCATTTGGCCAAGCTGTCTTCCCCATATTCGCCTCCAGCGCTTATCATGATGAATTAACTCTTTATGGTGATAATGTCCGTTTCGAAGAGCGCGTCGGACACTGGCCGCAGCAATTATTGCACAACGTCCTCCATAGACAACGCCGCCACCTGAAGTTGCTTTCGTTTGACCTGCTGCGTCTCCTATTGTGATGAATCGTTCTGCCACAGTTTTTCCAGAGGGACCCCCCGAATAAACAAGTCCTCCGTACCGTTTCTCGACTTTTGCATCCTTGAGTATTGGTGTTTGAGACAGAAACTTCTCCAAGGATTTTCGGACTTTTCTACCAGCACTAGCCACACCAACCCTTGCTCGGTGGCTGTCTAGTGGAATAATCCATAGGAAGAATTTTGGTGCAAACCGATTGTCAAAGTAGAGATGAACCCTATCTGTTGGCAGTGATACATTCGAAACTTCGTATTGGAGCGCGCGAAGGATATACGACTTCTTAGGACCT
>CBDVBC010000038.1:0-8650 GCA_965372125.1 Candidatus Hermodarchaeota archaeon
ATAATGCGCCCCAAGGTTCACCAAACCCCCTTGATTCACTGCGTACGGTGACTTCGAACCCTGCATTAATTGGTATAAGGGATGCTGGGGAACCGATCCCAAAAACAATGAATACTATTGCGAAGAAGGCTGCAAAACGCATTTTGGTTGGCACCTAGAGAACACCGCCCACTAGCAAACACGCCTCATACTAGTATATGTAGGTTATTTTTGCGGAAATAGATTATAGTTTCAGCTTGTTTTAAGAGCTTGCGAAATGCTAGTTGCGTTATCTGCTAGCTCGCTACGGGGCGGCGTCCGCCCATATTCTGGGCCAGCCTGAATGCGAAGATCATCACCTACAAAGCGTGGAATCACGTGAAGATGAACATGGAAAACATCTTGACCAGCCGCTTTACCGTCAGCCAACCAGAGGTTCACGCCTTCGCAGCGGAGCCTAGAGCGACGAAGAGCGGATGCGATTTTCATTCCAACCTGGAATATTCTGCCTCCGATTAAGGGGTCTAACTCGGCTAGATTCGCAGCATGTGGTTTCGGTATCACAAGAGTGTGTCCCGGGTTTATTGGTCGGATGTCAAGAAATGCCACGACTTGATCGTCTTCATAAACAGTGGAGGAGGGCAATTCCCCTGCCACTATCTTGCAGAATAAGCAGGATTTCTCTTCTTTGTTCATATTGGTGGCTCGCCTCTCAGAGTTGAACTCGTGTTATGACTTGGGGCGTCGTCGCTTCAGGATTGGAAATATCTGGTCAGAGTTAATGATCCGGTCACCATCCACCTTCACCTCGGTTGGATAAAGCAGGAAGGGCTCGGTTTGAGGACCACCCAGACCACCGTGATTCCCTATTAATTCCTCGTATGCTGCGACTGTGCCGTCGTCGTAAACGGGCGAGATTATAATCAGGTCGCCGCTATTCTTGTATTCAGCGAGACGACGCAGTTGTTTTACCCGAATTTTTTCTCGTCCATATTGTGTTAGTGGGTTTTTGCCTTTGACACGTCCGGTCCGGAGCATGATGGATCCCCCTTTGCCAAGGAGGATTGGGCCTTCGTTTCTTCCCCCATCGACAATGACGATTCCGACACCCTCATGGGCTACGAGCTGATCGATGAAGCCCGGATACCTTGCTTCCAAGTTATGTCTGGTCACTCGACTTACTTTGTGAGTGAAGTAGACCTGGGCTAGGTTCCCAGATGCACAAACGACAACGTCTGCGTCTTCAATATCTACTATAGCTCCTTCCTCGATTTCCTTAGTTCGTCTTTTAAGGAATCCTGGGGAGTAGCGGATCCGGCTTTCGCCAGCATCTTTTCCTCCTGCTTGTCTCTGCCCCTCGGCGAGGTCTTCTGAAAGCCCAGCGACATAACCCGCGTGCGCGTCCACTGCTTTGGCTTCTCCCACCGTTGCCTTCCCAGCGAGGAGCTCTGCAATGAATTCCTTTAGGGATTTATCGTACCGCTGCTTGAATGTCCATCCCCAGGACTGGCCGTGGTCTGCTAAAACAAACAGCTCGTAGGGACGGGGTGCGTGTAAGTCGATGAGCCGGATAATTCGGCGGAGCTGCTTATCGATGCCCCGCAAGGATTTCAGCGCATCGGTCGACATTGGGCCCGAGTGATGAGCAATCTCGTCATAGCCAAGGTAGGTCGCATAAATTGCCGGAGAACCTCTCAGAAGGTCTTGGCTCACCATGGCGGTAACGACATCACGCATAAACACGTTCGTCGCTGCACGAACGAAAGGATACCCATGAGCCAGGCGGTTCATCCGCGGCTTTCGTCGAGTAATCGTTTGCTTAATTATCTGCCCAAATTCAACGAAAATGTCCCAAATTGTGTGAATCAATGACCGGTTGAGGGCATATGGATCTAAAAGATAGTAGTATAGGTCTTCGCTTCGACGCCGACCTGCCTTACTATCCTCTGCCGTTAATGTACTCATTGTGAAGAAGCTGAAGGTTGCGTCGCCGCTGAGTAGATTGCCTACACTCGATCCGCCGTTTGTTAGGAGGCCTCTGCCTGAGGAGGCGCGGTCGTCAATAAATTTTGCATCGCTTGGACTGTTGGAGACAACCATGCGATTTTCTCGCTTGAGAAACCAGCGGAACGCAGGAATGTCATCATTGCTACCGTGAAGTATACCTGCCTGGCAGGAGGAGGTCATTGATGGGACGCCGCAATCCCATTGGACGGCTTGGTGGCTACCTGAATCCAAGAGCTTCTGAATGGTTGGCAGGTAGCCTCGACGAAGAGCCTCTTGTAGCGCTACATAACCCAACCCGTCAATTTCAATAACTAATAGCCCCGGCTTCTGGGTCATACCTTTCATCCCTGCTTTAGCCTTGAGACGCCAGCGTACAATCGATTGGAAGAAAGACGAGTCTTCATCAATCCCTACTACTGAAAGAAAGATGGTGTTGACTGCTGAAAGGAGGAGGGATCCTATGAACGCGTCCAAAAGGAAGGCGACACTGAAGTCGGCTAGGAATAATTGGAGATAGTACAAGATGAATGTATTAACGACGATGATTAGGACGAAGGAGATAGCGAAGCCTAACCACCACCTAGCAGCTTGGGTAACCAGCTTCGTTACCAAGGGTCGTATCAAGAGGTTGATTACGGCTAGGAGAGCCACTGTTAGATAGGTGATCCCTAATCTGGTTAGTATATCAGTACCGGGAATACCAATCTGGATTCCAGGAAGCAGGAAAGCAGTCAAAATAAGGCAAATTACGTTCAGGTTCCAAATCAGTATAAGCCGTCCAATGTTGAGGCTTTTTCCCTTCAAGTCACCTAGCTGCCAGATTAAAAACGCTCCGACAAAGAAGACGTTAATCGCCAACACGACGAAGAATACGTTTAGCACCTGGAACATCACTTGCCAGAGTCCTACAGTTGTGACGCCGGGATAGAGGATTCCAAGTGCATAGCTAGCTACGCTGGCAACTATGCAGAGGACAGAAACCCAAAGACCCACTGGGATTGCCCACCACTTCTTATAGGCGGTTCCCAGGGCTACAATCATCCCGATGATTCCTGCGAGAGCGAGTATCCATCCAAAGATGAAGAGCCAATTGAAGACCATAGATAATGATAGGCCTGCTTCTGATAGTGCAGCCATCAAAGTGGTATAGGTGGCTAGGTCATTGGCTTGCAGCCACGAGAGAAAATTGACTATTTGTCCTGGTGAAGAGAGAAGGCTCCCCCCAAAAAGCGCGACAATGAACATCACCAGATAATCGAATGCCGCGATTACTCGAACAGCTAGTGGAGCAACTTCGAATTTAACCGGACCTTCAGGCTTTTCATCAGTCAAAATAGGCACTTCCTCAAGGTAGAAATTCGCAGACCCGACGCTGCCCCCGTAGGTAAAAGGGCAGCCTTCTATGCTGAAAGGCTCTGGAAGCTTAAAAGCATTTATAGGTTAAATGCGAAAGGCTTTTTTTGAAAAGACACGCCGTCTCCTTTAGCATTCAAAGATAGGTGAAACGCCGATGAAAGGATGGACCGGAAAACTACTACGAGCAAACATGACCACCCAAAAAGCGAAAATCGAGAGCTACCCAAAGGACCTAGCCCTACATTTTGTAGGAGGGCGCGGCTTTGCAATCAAAACACTCTGGGACGAGGTCCCCGCAGGCACCGACCCTCTCTCACCAGAAAACAAGTTCATCGCTGCCCTGGGACCGATAGCAGGGTTGAATATGCCTAATGTCGGTAAAACCTTGGTCGCTGGTAAAAGCCCCCTCACCGGAGGATACGGTGACGGAAACCTAGGCACTAACTTCAGCATTCACCTACGCCGATCAGGCTACGACTTCCTGATTGTTGAAGGAAAAGCCAAAACCCCCCAATATCTCTTAATCGAAGACAAGGACATCAGTTTCCGCGACGCAGACCATCTCTGGGGGAAAGGCACCTTCGACGCAGAAGACAAGCTCGAGAAGGACCACGGAAGAGGCGTTGGGACCCTCCTCATAGGCCAAGGCGGCGAGAAACTAGTAAGATATGCCGTCGTCCGGTCCCTCCTAGGCCGCGCAGGAGGACGCCCCGGACTGGGCACGATCATGGGCTCAAAACACCTCAAAGCAATAGTCGCCAAAGGCACAGGTATGCCAGAACTCCACGACCCAGACACATTCCGTACACTCGCCAGAGAAGGATACAAAGACATCAAAGAAAAACCTGGACTGAGTTCATGGAAAACCCAAGGCACACTCCAGGTGTGGGATTGGGTGCAGAACGTTGGTTATGTGTTACCGACCTATAATTTCCGGGAGGGCGTGTATGAACACGCGGATAAGCTTAGCTGTGAAGTTATGCAGGAGCTGAGAGTGGATACACTAGGTTGTCCTCGTTGTACCATGAAGTGCGGACATTGTATAGAGGACTCTGAGGGTCAGAAAGTCGAATTGGACTATGAAAATGTCGCCTTACTGGGTTCTAATATTGGGATGCAAGACCTCCGTGAAGTGGGCACGCTGAACCGGCTAGCGGACGATTATGGTGTAGACACAATCTCCCTTGGTGCCTGTATCGCTTTCGCCATGGAGGCTTCTGAGAAGGGATTGATTGATGAGAAAATTGAGTGGGGCGACTTCCAGAAAGCTCGGCAGCTAACAGAAGATATTTGTCATCGCCGAGGTAAACTCGGTCAACTCCTCGCTGACGGTACACGCTTGGCTGCAGAAAAAATCGGTAAAGGCTCTATGGATTTCGCGATGCAGATTAAGGGACTTGAGATTACGGGTTATGATTGTCACGCTGCACCGGGTATGGCGCTGTCCTTCGGCACATCGCCTATTGGTGCGCACCACAAAGACGCGTGGGTCATTACATTCGAAATCGAGTTCGGTCGGGAAAAGTACGTTGAAGAAAAGGTAGATGAAATTATCAGACTGCAGCGTATTCGTGGCGGCATGTTCGAGAACCTGGTTGGCTGTCGGTTTCCGTGGATTGAGATTGGCTTCGACTTGGAATGGTATCCGAAGTATCTCGCGGCGGCCACTGGTTTGAAGTGGTCATTGGAGGACTTGTACAGGGTTTCGGATCGTGGTCATTCACTAATTCGTGCGTATTGGGTGCGTGAGGCGATGGGCGAGTGGAGCCGGAAGATGGATTATCCGCCGGCACGCTGGTTTAAGGAGCCATTGACGAAAGGGCCGCTAGCTGGAGCGACACTTGATCCCGCTGGATATGACAAGCTGCTGTCATGGTATTATGAGAAGCGAGGCTGGGACAGTAAGGGGATTCCTATGAAAGCGACGCTCAAATCGCTTAGTTTAGATTGGGCAATTCCAGATTTGGAAAAGGTTGTAAAACTGAACTAGCTATCCCTATTGCATTTTTCAGGCTGATAAATCCCTTTCCGCTTTGAGGATTCTAGCTCAGCTACCACGCGCCACGATGGGCAATCGACATTATGGCAGGGGTGATTTCAGCGGGTTCGTTGAGTTCTTCGCTGATGTAAACACGACCACCTGTGAGGTGGGCCATGTAGAAGGCTAGGAAGGGAATGAGTTTATCTTCTTTCATTCCGACTTCGATGAGGCTGCTTAGCCCAAGTTCTTGGGCGCGCTTGATGAGGGATCCCTCAATGATGTCGTGAGATCTTTTGCCCTTGATTTTGAAGAACTCTTTGTGGAGATTGATGGTTATGATGGGTATGCGTTGGTTGCCTAGAAGGTGACATTGGTAGAGCACATCGGCGATAGCATCTGGGAGTCCGATGTCGACACTTTCGGTTGTACCCAGTCGGATGTTTGGTAGGAAGTCGCTGAAAACGACGACCAATGGTACGACACCAAGGTTTCGCCTCCTTTCTCGTTTGAGAGTTTCCAAAGCCTTTTGCAGCCCTGCTGCTAGGGGGGTGTAGCCTGACAACCGGAGTGCCATCAGCTTGGCAAGGAGCCGTGTCCAGTTGGCGGTGGGTGCTTGAACTTCAGCGGCACCCCAGTCTTTGAGTACTATTAGCCCGACGCGATCCCGAGTACCCTCAAGGCAGGCCTTGAAGGAGAGAAGGGAGCTCTGTAGTTTGTCAAGGCTCTTTAGCATTGAAACGCTGAGATCGAGCACAAAGACGATGGTTAGGGGTGTTCTAGCGCGATAGCGCTTCTCTCTAACGTCCTGTGGACGAATCTGTACCGCGAGAGATCTCTGTCGGACGCGGGTGCTTTGAGGTGCTGCTGCAGTAATCGAGGCGGGTAAGTGTATGCTTCGGGGAGGGCCGTGGGGAATCCCTGCGCCTTGGAGTGCGCCCCCTTCTGCGCGGTGTGATCGGGCTGAACCTGTGCGTCGCCAAACCTGGCGGAGGGACCACTTTGGTGCGCGGTGGCGTGCGAAGAAGGGTGATTCGAGAAGGTCTTCTGGCTGGAAGAGTGGTTGTCCTTCCTCTAGGCGAATCAGAGAGGGTAACTTGGTCCTCGTAACCCTAGAATCACTACTGATACTCAATGACGGTTTACTTTTAGATGATGGTGGGGCAGCTGCTGTCGTAGGTGAGGACTGGGACGACCCCCTATGGGTCGCGCGCCTAAACTTGCCTCTACCACCTGGGGGACTATCACTACCAGTGATGGTTGGCATCGTAAACCCTGGACGTCGGGCGTACCGGAGGACTCTTTCAAAGAGAGACATCAGGGCGGCGGCCATCAACCCGCCCATGATAATAGTTACTGGGAACAGGAAGGGAAGCAACATTGAAAGGAGAATACCTAGACCGGCTGCCATGACAATGTAGAAGCAGACGAACCCGGTCCATGACATGCGTCCACCAGGTCTACGTCGTGGTGCTCGTCCTTGGTATCGTTCACCTTCTTTCTGGTCTTCCACTGAGTGGAATTGTTTGAGCTTACGTAGTAGGCTGCTACGCTCCTCCTTCATGAGCTCTGCTTGGACCCGACCTCTCGGGTCTTCAGATTTCACTTTTTTTCGTGCTTCAATTAGGGCGGCGATGACGCTTTCTCTGCTGGGCGGCTCGAGAATTCCCCGCTGGCGAGTACGGTGGCTCAGAGCCAGAGGCGAAACAACTTGTACGTCTTCTATGGTCACTTCTGTGTGCCCGTCTAGTGCCGCATAGGCCATGGCAGCCTTGGCGATAACGATGTCGGGTCTTACTCCGTCGACGAGTAGTTTGGAGCACATGTAAGCGATAACCTGCATTATACTGTCGGGAACCTTCACTAGGGGTATTCGTTTCCGGGCCTCGACGATTTCTTCGCGAAGTTCAGCCTCTTGTTCTTTATATCGAGTGCGAAGCTCGTCAGGATTCCTATCGAAGTCGAGATTTAACCTTATGATGTCGATTCTTTCATCTACAGAGAAAGGGCGCTCGATGGAGACACTAAGGGGAAACCTGTCCAGCAGTTGAGGTCGAAGTTCTCCCTCTTCTGGGTTCATGGATCCGAGGAAAATGAACTGGGCAGGGTGACTGACGGAGATGCCTTCTCTCTCTACAACGTTGATTCCTGTGGCGGCAGCGTCCAACAGCGCATCTACTAGATGATCGGGTAGGAGGTTGATTTCATCGATGTATAAGATCATCTGGTTGGCTGATGCCATAATCCCTGGTTTGAGGGCAGCGACTCCCTCTCGAATGGCACGTTCTACATCGAGGCTGCCCACCACACGGTCCTCGGTGGCGCTTAAAGGAAGGTCGACGACGCGCATCCGTCGCATCTCTTTGAGCAGCTTACCCCTTTTCTGGAGTTTCTCTTTACAGGCTGCGCAGAGATTCGTTGGATCCTCGGGATTGCATCGGAAGACACACCCCTTAACCATGGGAATCTCAGGAAGCAGAGCAGCCAGAGCGCGAACTATAGTTGTCTTACCTGTTCCTTTCGGACCGGATATGAGGAGCCCACCAATTCGAGGGTTAACCGCGTTGAGGAGGAGAGCTAGTTTGAGTGGTTCGTGATTAACGATTGCAGAAAATGGGAGGACGACACGTTCTAGAGAAGGTTTCGATGACGACAACATATCCACCGCAGATGTGATTTTCCCTTTTGTTTGCCTTTAGTCTTTTGGAGGTGGGGGTGGACATAAGAAGGTGGTTCATAACCAAGGAAGGGGAAGCTAAACCCACAAGCAAGGGTGTCCGATCCCCGCCCGACCAGGTAGGGATGTTCAAGGATTCTGTATCAGAACTGGCTGCCAAACCACCCACTTAGTCCCAGAAAGACTCGGTGTTGCCGATAGGCAATGTCAAACGAACCGTTGAAAGAAACGATGAGTGGGCGGATTCCTGAGCTACGCTTCTATAACATCAAAGGAAGATTCCATGTAACTTTTATGTAGTCGCGGGGCTTCCGACTAGAATAATTCCTACCGATTTTTCGGGCGTTTCCACAGGAAGCCGAGGTGCTGGAAAGCTAGAATATGCCTAGACGACTTCTAACACCCCTCCAGAAACCACAAACCTGTCAGGGGAAAGCAATATAAAAGGGGCTGACTGCGGGCAATTTTATAAAGACAACTGGGAAAACCAGATGTCAAATTGGAGTGGACTAGATGAACGAAACCGAGGCCCTGTTTTCAGCCCCCCTCTTTGTTGATGGAGAAAGCCGCTCCCTCCACGGCGTCAGTCTTGTCTACTACAAAATTAGCCAGAAATGAGGCATCCAAAAATGAAGTATAAACGAATCCTTATC
>CBDVBC010000039.1:0-8581 GCA_965372125.1 Candidatus Hermodarchaeota archaeon
GATTATCCCTTTACTTATTTTGTGAGGGCTTTGATGTCGGCGACGAGAGTGGGGGGTCCGGTGATGTCTTTCAGTGTTCCCAGTATATCCTTCAAGATCTGCTTCTCCGAGTCTGAGGCTTTCTTGAGGAGGCTCTTTGCTTTTTTCAGTAGTGACCTGATTCCTGGAAAGACATGGCAGGTCAGTGTGTCTTCGAAGACCTTGCGGCCATTTATGTCAACTATGTGAATTCTGATTCCATGTTCCCAGCAACGGTTTAGGATTTCTGACCCGATTTTTTCTATGCCAACTGATTTTTCTAGAACCAGTACCTGTTGTGCTTTTGGCATCGCCTGCTTGTTTAGCACGCATCGTGCTAGGGCTTCAAAGAGATCTCCTTGTTCCTTCACCCATCTGGCTTCAACTAGGATTGTCTGTTTGTCCTTTGTCGCCATGGCATCGGCTTGGCCTGCACCTCCGCCTAGCGGAACTCGCCGCTGGACTTGGTAACCCTGGGTTTCAAGATACCTCGTGTAGACAGATAGTAAAAGGAATTCAGACATGACCAACACCTTCTAGGAGTAGGGTTGTAGTGAGGTTGTATTTAAGAAATTAGATGTCAGTTGGTTTTAGGTAACTCGGTGTGATACTTACTGTTCTAAAGTGTAGATTCTTAGAGGGGAAATGTGAATAGATAATCGGGTTGGTAGTTTTGAGACGATACATAGTAGAGCCCTTGATGAAAACTATTCTTGGGTTTGTAGTGTTAGTCACGCTCTTTAATATAGCAAGCGTATTAATCCTAAATTCTGGTCAACCAAGCACATCCTTTTCCACCTATTGTATCCCCTCCTTGGAGGAATCCCTATTTCGACTCGTACCTAGTCAGCTTCTGGTCAAGACACTATTCAGTCTGTGTATGGGCGGTTTAATAGGAGTTCTTTTAGGAGTTCCTTTGGCACAAAAAGGGTATACGGCTGCAGCCAAGTTTATTGGAATCTCCGTTGTTGGAGTTTGCTTACTACTGTTACCGTTCAACGAAAGAATACAACTATTGGTGTTAGCCAACGAGTACATAATTAACCCCAGTTATTCCCCCATTAACATTCCTGCAATCGTTCCTACCGGTTTCCAGGTAATCCGTTACTATCCTACACCCCACAACATCAATATCGCAGGATTATCAGTGAATTACTTCCTCGGATTATTAGTAGTATTAGCACTTGCAGTGCAGTTCACTACTTCATCACGATTCTTTGATAGGAAAATCGGTATGAAATGGCGATTACGGCGTAATTGGACAGGATGAGCACCAATAACTTTCACTATAATTTTACGATCTAAAGGGACTAAAACTTCAATTAATGATCAGCGTCTTTAGGGGTGCTTAATTTGGGAATTCCCCTAGAAGAAACCAAGCGCACCTTACGCTCTTAAGGTTTTAAATATTACAGTGAACGCTCAAGCCCTAAGAATTCTTATATAGTGTTCAGAGGGGGTCAGATTGAATCGAGTATATAATGAATGGTGATAAGATGACGAAAGTAGCTATTGTCGAATTCAACGGAGATGTTTCGACATCTATGCAGAAGGCTCTCCACCTTCTAGGAGGAATCGGTGAACTGAACACTCCCAGGAGAGATGTTGCGATCAAGGTGGGTGTGTTTCATCCACGCTCACCCCAGTATTCCTCAGTTGATGTTGTGGGTGCAGTCATCGAGGGGTTTAGTGAAGCGTCGAAAATCTACTTAGCGGAATCGGATAACTACAAGGGTACCGGCTCTGAACGGCTCCAACTTTGGAAGGAGTTGTTCACCGAGCGGGTAGTACCCTTCAATCTATCCGAAGACACAGATACACGGGTTGTGCAAGTAGCTAAAGGTGCAGGAGACCTGTCAGTTGAACTCTCTCACATCCTCTTCAAACCGAATGTCTTTGTGAGCACTCATGTCCTGCGAACATTTCAGCACGGAATTGTTCTGAAGAATCTTTTCGGGTTACCTCCTACACGAAAGAAGGCGCAGTATCACAAGAAGGCGATCTTTCGTTCAATCTTCGCTGACCTCTTTGAAGCAATCGGCGGCATCGACCTGTCAGTGATTGACGGTACAAACCTTTACTGGAAATGTGATAGCTGGCGCGTACCAATGAATATTCTGATAGTGGGCAGAGACGCTGTAGCAGTAGAAACGGTTGGAGTTACACTTGCTGGCTTGAAGCCCGAGAAACTAGTAGTGCTACAGGAATTCGTGAAACGTGGCCTCGGTGAAGGAGACATCGATAACATCGAGATTGTGGGGCTGCCCTTTGAAGAAATCAGAGGTCGCTCCAAGGATGCTTTAAAGAAACTCAAAGAAATCGTCGCAGCAGCACCGAAGCCCTGATCCCCTAGAGACGCTGTAGATGGTTTGATCCGCAGCGGCTTCTTCAAACACTCTTACAAGAGAAAACGTGGAGAAATAGAGGAAGCTCTAGCCGCTGAGGATTCCCCCTCGAAGGGTCGATGGCGGGATATCAATATGGTCTTGATGCGGAGAATAAAGAAAGGCAAGTTGAATAAGACGAAAGAACCAGAAGGATGAGTCTGCTGGACAGAATAGCCTAATAGAGCCCCAAGAGCCAGAGCCAACTTGTACTAGGAAAAGGAGAACTTGAAAAAACCCACGAGGTGGCTTGTTCAGTGGGAGTTGACTGTATGACAAAAGGCACTGAACATAAGTATACTAACCGGCTCGTCCATGAGAAAAGCCCATATCTTCTGCAACACGCTCATAACCCAGTAGATTGGTATCCTTGGGGCAAGGAGGCTTTTGAGAAAGCCAAGGCAGAGGACAAACCCATTTTCCTTTCCATTGGTTACAGTACATGTCATTGGTGTCATGTAATGGAACGAGAGTCCTTTGAGGATCCACATGTCGCTGCCTTGTTGAATGAGACATTCGTGAATATCAAGGTGGACCGAGAAGAACGACCCGACATTGACGGCTTGTACATGGCAGTGTGTCAGATGTTAACTGGAAGCGGAGGATGGCCACTGACCATCATAATGACCCCGGATAAACAGCCTTTCTTTGCGGCGACCTACATACCTCGTTCGAGCAGATTTGGTCGGTCAGGAATGCTAGAGGTTATTCCCCGAATTCGCGAGATGTGGGCAAACCAGCGGAACCGTCTCCTGCGAGTCACAGAGGAATTACGTTCAGCCTTAATTACTTCGTCTGACGCTGCGCCGGGAGATGAACTCGGTGAGAGGGTCCTAGAGATGGCGTTTGAAGGGTTGTCCAGTCGCTTCGATGAGGAACAAGGCGGGTTCGCCGATGCCCCGAAGTTTCCGAGACCGCACAACTTGACCTTTTTGCTCCGATACTGGTACCGTACAAAAAATACTAGAGCTTTGCATATGGTTGAGACTACATTACAGGCAATGAGGAGTGGAGGAATCTTTGATCATGTTGGGTTGGGGTTCCACCGGTATTCGACGGATTCTCAATGGCTGCTACCACATTTTGAGAAGATGCTTTATGATCAAGCCCTGTTGGCGATAGCCTATACTGAAGCATTCCAAGCTACCCAGAAGACCGAATACAGACAAACGGTGGAAGAAATACTAACTAATGTTCTCAGGGATATGAAGGATCCAGCGGGGGGGTTTTATTCTGCGGAGGACGCGGACAGTGAAGGAGTAGAAGGAAAATTCTATGTCTGGTCAGAACAAGAAATTCGAAGAGCACTTTCACAAAATGACGCAGACCTCTTCATCAAAGTCTTTAACATTATGGAAGAGGGCAACTTTGTCGAGGAGGCAACTAGGCACCGAACCAGAACTAATATTCCCCATTTAAGAAAACCTTATGCAGAAATTGCGATAGCTCTAGAATTACCTGAGAAGGAACTCCGTAAACGTCTAGAGCGAATCCGCTTGAAACTATTTACGATTCGAGAAAGGCGCGTCCATCCGCAGAAGGATGACAAGATTCTTGTAGATTGGAACGGCCTCATGATCGCGGCTTTAGCTAAAGCGGGGCGAATCCTTAGTGAACCGAAATACATTGAAGCAGCAACACAAACAGTAAAATTCATTTTCGATAAGCTCTGTGACGAAGAGGGAAGATTGTATCATCGTTACCGGGAGGGAGAAGCCGCTATCCCCGCATTTCTAGATGATTATGCCTTCCTCATCTGGGGACTAATTGAACTCTACGAATCAACCTTTGAACCCCAATTCCTACAAAGCGCTCTTACTCTTAACGAAGAGCTGCTTCAGCGCTTCTGGGATTCAGGTAGTGGAGGATTCTATTTTGTAGCCGATGACGCAGAGGCGCTCATAGTACGGAAGAAAGAAGTCTATGATGGTGCCATACCCTCAGGAAATTCTATAGCAATGTTGAACCTGCTACGTCTTAGCCGAATCACAGGAAATCCTGACTTTGAAGCCAAGGCAGCTCAAATTGGACAAGTGTTCTCAGGGACAGTGTTGCAAGCTCCGATCGGGTTTACACAGTTAATTATAGCGGTAGATTTTGCTCTCGGTCCCTCATACGAAATCGTCATTACAGGTAACCCTGGCGCAAGAGACACACGAGCTATGATAGATGCCCTAAGATCAAAGTTCCTTCCAAGAAAGGTTGTACTTCTTCGCCCAATCTATGAGGGTGCACGAGAAATTATACACCTAGCGCCTTTCATAAAAGACTACGGTGAACTTGATGGAAAAACCACCGTATATGTGTGCGTGGACCAGCAGTGTAATCTTCCCACTACGGACATCTCTGAAATGCTAAAATTACTTGATTGACCTTACGAAAGTTAAGCAAGAAAGCACCAGTGCTTTAGCGTGGTGATGGATTGCGCTCGGTTTATATACCCTTGCCGGGAAGGAATAATTAGTACCTACGGTGCGTAGGGAATTCACGCCTGCGGACACCGAGACCTCCGTAACCCCGCAAGGGAGATCGAGTCTGGTGGATGAAACAGGAAGCCTCACAGCTTCAGCATGAGGTAGCTCACTATCGTTATTGCACCTAGAATAAACGAGAGAATGGGATTCCCGTAAAGCCACGACCCGTTATTGATTGGAAACGTTACATTTATTTGATAGTACTCATAGTTGCTCATGTTGTCCCGCAGCGGCTTTAAATCTTAGAGATGCCAACTGATGGGATATCCGGAGAACTGCATCAATGGCAGAACCTAGCGAAGACGAACCAGGCGCAAAACCCTGCGACTGCAGGGAAACTCACTTTCTGTCGGCATCCCTTTTAGGGAATGGCTTGACGCGGATTTCTCCAACCTATTTTATGAAAGACTGAAAAAAAGTGTTCATGATGGCTGATATTGACGAAGACTTGAATGGAGTAATCATCCACACAATGTCGACATTGATTAATGAAATAAGGGGAGACACCGAAACGATGGAAGTCTGGCTCACCAAGTTGAGAGGCGTGAAAGTACCGAGAAAGATAAAAGAAAACTTACGTACTCTCAAGGACATTATTAGGAAAGTTGAGCGAGGCGTTTGTGAACTGGAAAATGGTGGTTAGGATCTACCACAACAATCGTAGGATTTGCCTTAACAGAACACCCTCACCTTGCCGAAAAGGCGTTAGTGAGGATGACTATGTTTTGTAGGTGGCGCTCCAAGAAGGCTCGTTAGTTTGAGTTGTTGAACACCCCGTAATCCTTTTAGTTTCACTGCCAATTCTTTGATTTCAATCGCTTTACCTTTGACCACAATTGCCAGCAGGCAATGATCGTGGTCGAGGTGCACATGCGTCGCTGACATTATGATATCTGGGTGTTTGTGTTGGGTAGCCGTCAACTCGGACTCTAGACCTTGCACTTCGTGGTTGAATATGAGAGTGATGGTCCCTACAGCGTAGGCCTTCGCATCTTGCTCCCAAAGATACTCAGTTAAGAAGTCGCGTATCGCCTGCTGAATCGCTTTTGAACGATCAATCCCCATTTGTACGATGGCGCTATCGAACTCTTGTAGGAGGTTTGGGGGTAGGGAGATGCTGATTCGAGCCGCACTTGGTTTCATCATTTGGAATCACATTATCCAGACCTTGTAAGGTGGCTGTTTTCTAGATTATGGGTAGTGCTATCAATTTTGCGGAATTTATAGGTGAGAAAAACCTAAATAGAAGTATTACTAAATACCTAAAAAGTATTACTCAGGAGCGGTGTTTAATGCACATCCCTGACGGATTTCTTACAATAGTAATCTGCGCTATTATGTATGCTTTTACCATATTGTTTCTAGCCGTTGCCTTCTGGAGAACCAACAGAATACTGAACGAGAAACAGATACCCCTAATGGCAACTCTGACCGCGATGTTCTTTGCGGCTCAGATGATGAACTACCCCATCATCGGTGGTACAACTGCCCACTTACTGGGCGGTCCTATTCTAGCTATCACGTTAGGCCCTTACGCGGGACTTATCTCAATGACAATCATCTTAGTGATTCAGGCACTATTCTTTGGTGACGGTGGAGTTCTCAGCTTCGGTGCAAACGTGTTCAACATGGGAGTTGTCGGGACATTCATCCCCTTCTTGGTACTCTTCGTGTCCCTGAAGTTGATGCCGAATCGGAAAGGTCTGCTAATTGGTGGCTTCCTCGGAGCATTCCTTGGCGACCTCGGAGCAGCGGTGGCGGCTGGTCTAGAACTTGGTCTGTCTTACCCAACATTTCCCTTTGGGGTTGCCATAACCCTAACCGTTATGATCATTCATCACTCAATTATTGGTGTCATTGAAGGCATCGCAACAGTGGTCATTCTCTCGACTTTACTAAAGACTCGACCAGACATGCTTTCACTAAAACGTGTGGCACCCTTCATAACAGGCGACCTGCCACCCTTCATGGAGGGTAAGTAGTTATGCAGGACAAGTACAAAATCATCATCGCTGGATTCGTCGTTGCAGTGATCTTCGTGGTAGTAGGCGTTGTTCTCCTAGGCTTCGCAAATGAAACCCTCGATGTGATTGCTGGGTTATTCAGTGCACCTGAATGGGAAATATGGTTTCCTCCACTCCCCGATTACGAGGTCCCCGGGTTTGAAGGTAACATGTTGACGAATTTCGTCATAGGCATTGCCTTCTCAGCACTGATTTTAGTGCTGACGTTCCTCATCGGGTGGCTTATCACGCGTCGCCGGGCGAAAGGTTAAACCTCTCTTTTTTTAGGAGCTCTCTTCTTGTTTAAAGAGTTATTGAAGGTTCTGGGTGAGAGCCTCCGCAACGAGGAGTACACCAGTCGAAAGGGTCTACTTCAGCTAGTTGATCCAAGGTTTAAACTCGGGTGTTTCTTCAGCCTAATTGTCGTGACGGTTCTTCTGCAGAGCGTTCTCCAGTTTCTTTTAATGTTGCTTTTCCTTATCGCCCTTGCTGTGGCATCTCGGGTGCCGCAGCGAGCTTTCTTCGGCCGCACAGCCATGGTTTTGGTGTTCTCGTTAGTCATTGTCTTGCCACTCCCCTTCATAACACCAGGAACACCATGGTTAGCCTTTCCCCTCGGCCCTTGGCTGGTTAGCCTGAGTTACGAGGGGTTGTATTCAGCGGCTTTGTTTACGATGCGTGTCTGGGTCTCAGTGGGAGCCCTGACCTTGCTCACGCTGACAACACGATTCACGGCCCTTCTGCATGGGATGGAGCGCCTCCACTTCCCCCGACTTTTCATCCAATTAACCTCCCTCACTTATCGGTACATCTTCTTGTTTACCAATGAAGCATACATGATGGGCCTAGCAAAGGAGGCGCGCACAGTAAGGAAAGAGAGAGTTATTCGCCTCAGGACACTGCGTACCATATCGAGTATGATCGGGACCCTCTTTATTCGTGCCTTTGAACGGGGCGAAAAGGTCTACCAAGCGATGTTGGCCCGTGGCTATACAGGTGAGACACGGTTGCTCACTCAGCTTCAAAGTGGCGCCAAGGACTGGGGCTTTGCTGTGGGCTTGCTGCTCTCGGCACTGCTAATATATTTCGCGCCAATCATTATTCCAGTCACTTTAATCGGAGAATGGTTCTAAAAATGGTTCACTGCGCTGTCGATTTACAAGGTGTTCAGTATCGCTACCCAGATGGTTACGTCGCATTCGATGAGGTTAATCTCCAAGTGGGTCTACACGAGCGCGCCGTCATTCTCGGCGCTAACGGAGCAGGGAAATCAACACTCCTCTCAGTTATCAGCGGGATTCTTGAACCCACCAAAGGGACCATAAAAATTCTGCACCAAGAACTAACACCAAAAACTAAGCGAAAACTTCGTGCGTCGGTTGGACTGGTCTTCCAAGAACCCGATAATCAGCTCTTCATGCCTACAATATGGGAGGATGTCGCCTTTGGACCGCTCAACATGGGCCTTTCTGAAGATGAGGTGCGACAACGAGTTGACGAAGCATTGGAGATTGTGGGAATAGCTAGCCTTCGTGACAAGCCACCCCATCACCTTTCAGTTGGCGAGAAGAAACGAGCCGCTATCGCCACAGTCCTAGCGATGCGTCCGAAGATTCTAATTCTTGACGAACCCACTGCTCACCTCGATCCTAAAAGCCGTGCCGACTTTATCAAATTTCTAACCAAGCTGCACAAACAGGGT